>JAIRXA010000128.1 GCA_031268525.1 Coriobacteriales bacterium
CAACGCTGATTGTCAGCTGATACCACCTTCGCGTTAGGAGCGTCATGAAAGTTTCAACCAAGGGCCAGTACGCACTCAAGGTCATGCTCGACTTTGCAAAACACGCCAACGAGGGATTCATTCGTCTGCGTGATGTTGCCGACCGTCAGGGTATCTCCAAGACCTATCTGGAGCAGATCATGGTGCTGCTCAACAAGGGCGACCTCTTCACGACGGCACGCGGTTATCAGGGTGGTTACCAGCTTAAGCGGCTTGCTCGTGAATACACCATCGGGGACATTCTGCGCATCACCGAAGGCGACCTCTCGCCCGTTGAAACCGACGAGTGTAGTGAGAATGTCAGCGATCGTCGTGTGAGCGTGATGGCCACTGACGTCTGGGGCGGTCTGGAAAAGGTGATGATCGACTATCTGGATCATCTGACCCTTCAGGATATCCTCGATGCGCATCGCGAGGAAGACGCCTACGAATTCTTCATCTGAGCTCTTGCAATCGCTCGTAGGCAGATTTACAATATAGTAATCTTATCAGGTTAGTAAGTTTACTAACCTGATAAGATAGTAAGCGCGACAAGACCATCGATTGCCAGTATCTCAAAAGTGCCTCGACAGTACCTCAGGAGAAGGGACGACAGCCATGACCGTCTACAAGAATATCAGTGAGCTGGTTGGCAATACGCCACTGGTTGAACTGACCAACTACAACAGGGAAAACGAGTTGGCAGCGTCCGTTGTCGGAAAGTTGGAGAGCTTTAACCCTGCCGGCTCCGTGAAGGATCGTATTGCCGTTGCGATGATCGATGCCGCCGAGGCTGCCGGCAAGATCGCTCCCGATACCGTGCTCATCGAGCCGACCTCCGGCAATACCGGTATCGGTCTGGCTGCCATCGCTGCAGCCCGTGGGTATCGCCTGATCCTGACCATGCCCGACACGATGTCCATCGAGCGTCGCAACCTGCTCGCGGCCTATGGTGCCGAGCTGGTACTGACCGATGGCGCCAAGGGCATGAAGGGCGCCATCGCACGCGCTGATGAGCTGGCTGCCGAGATCGCCAACAGCTTCATCCCCGGGCAGTTCGTCAACCCTGCCAACCCAGCCATCCATCGCACGACCACCGGCCCGGAGATATGGGAGGCTGCTGATGGCGTCGTCGACATCTTCGTCTCCGGTATCGGAACCGGCGGCACCATCACCGGCGCGGGTGAGTTTCTCAAATCCAAGAACCCCGATCTGTACATCGTGGCCGTTGAGCCCTCCGCCTCACCCGTGCTCTCCAAGGGTACCCCTGGTCCGCACAAGATACAGGGTATTGGCGCCGGCTTCGTGCCCGACGTACTGAACACCGGCATTTACGACGAGATCATCACCGTGGACAACGACGACGCCTTTGCGACCGGGCGCGCGCTGGCCACCACCGACGGTATTCTCGTGGGCATCTCGTCGGGTGCGGCGCTGTGGGCGGCCACGCAGTTGGCGAAGCGGCCCGAGAACGCCGGTAAGCGCATCGTCGTCATTTTGCCGGATACGGGCGAGCGCTACCTCTCCACTGCGCTTTTTACGGGGTAATTGGCGGACTTGCTCGCAAAGAGCATTGTTCGCAGAGAACACCGTCTGCAAAAGGGCGCGAAATCCAAGGAGCAGGTTTACCAATGAGGAGCGGGCTTACCAAGCCGCTCCTCCCTGTCTGCTGCGCCTCCGAGATCGTAATCGGCTCGTGTCACACCCGCAGGGCCTCGACCAAGAAGGTCACGTATGAGTATCGCGGGGCCATACTGGGCGTGTTACACCCGCATACTGGGCGTGTTACACCCGCATGCCGGACGTGTCACACCCGCAGAGCCTCGACAAAGAAATCTGGCGTACAGGCCTCGATAACGCTTGCTATCTCTTCAGGGGTTTCCTTCATGCCGCGATCGATCCACTGACGCGTCATGTTTGACGCTCCATAGTTGCGGAATTCCAGCATGAGCACCTCCCGCTCAGTGAAAGATCGTCCCAGACGACGCTCTGCCGTCTCAACCATGATCCGCTTGACGTTGCGCGCACCGTACTCCAAGGGGCCGTTATATTCCTTACATTTGAAGGCCTCATAGAAGAAGGTGCGATTTGCGAGAAGCATCTCAAAGCTCCGCACATGCCCGGTGTAGTGATCGCAACTGATGCCTACCGCGTAAAGCGCATCGCGCATGATATAGTCCCAGTACCAGGTAACGACTGAATAGATGTCGTCAAAATACTCATAGAAGGTTGTGCGTGAGATGCCCACGAGTTTGCAGACACGCGCGACTTTGACACGCTTGATAGGATCACACTGCATCAATGTGTCCAGCGCTTCAACAACATGAAGGCGGGTTTGTAGTTGGCTGCCCACTGAGCCCTCCTCGTGATGGTGCACCAATGCCTTAGCGTGCCTCGACCTGCCTTTTCCTGCTTCCTTACAGTATTGTACTTGTGTCAGGCTGTTGCTGTAATCCTTACAAACTCCACTGAATGTCAGTTTCCTTGCATGAATCCGCCCTTTTATAATTCGAAGCAGGATGGAGGGTTCCCGGGATTTTTGCGGGCACCCCAAACGGAGAGAGGAAGGTCGTGGCCATGGAAGCAGAGAAAAAGACCGTAGAAGAGCAATCAGGCTTATCGAGGCGCGGGTTCTTGACGGGTGCCGCAACGGCAGGAGCAGGCGCGCTGGCAACATTCGCGCTCAGCGGCTGTTCGCCTGCGGAGGGGCAGACGCCAGAACCGGAGGCAACAGGCGACGGTGAGAATGCCGGAACCGGCGCGCAGGCCTGGGACTATCGTCCCGTGTCGCTTGCCGATCAGGTCAGTGAGACGCGTGATTACGAAATCGTTGTGGTTGGGGGTGGCAACGCCGGGGTCTTTGGCGCGCTGCACCTTGCCGAACTCGGCGCAAAGGTTGTGGTTTTGGAGCAGTCCAGCGGTAACACCATGTGGGCTGGCGATATCGATGCGCTGGACTCGCAGATACAGAAGGATCTCGGTATCGTCATCGACAAGGAGTTTGTGGTCAAGGATATCGTCGAGCGCTATGCTCAGGGTCGCTCAGACGAGAACCTCGTCCGTCAGTGGGCTTACAATGCTGGCGCGATGGTCGATTGGTTTCAGGCGCAGATTCAGAAGAAGGGTCTGGAGGTCATGGTCGATACTGAGTGTAAGAAGTTTTATCCTGAGAACTTCTTCTACAGTCCTGCCTCAGTGCACACTGCCTATAAGCCGCCCTTGCTGCCAACCGCCAACTCCATGGGCTCTGAGGTCGCAATGCCGGCGATGCTGGAACTGTTCGCCGAATACGGTGGCGAGATGATCTATGACACCAAAGCCGTAGAACTTGTACAGCCTGATGGTCCGGGAACTCAGGTTACGGGCGTTCTTGCTCAGGATGTCGATGGCGGGGTTATCCAGTTCAATGCCTCAAAATGCGTGATGTTGGCGACTGGCGGCTTCTCCGGCAACAAGGATATGATGGATCAGTGGGGCGTGAACTCCCACAAGTTCTGCTCCAATCATCTGGGCGGCGAGGGTCGCAATGGCGATGGCATCAAAATGGCAACTTGGGCTGGCGCCGACCGTGATTGGTTTTCCGCGAACGGCTCCTGCAACATTTTCGATCGCGGAGCCATTACGGGTGACTCGACCAATGGCAATGTGGGCGATGCCCCCGATCGACAGGGTGGCGGCAATATGAACTTCTGGTGGCCGGGGTCACAGCCCTTCTTGCGCGTCAACGCCTTCGGGCAGCGTTTCTGCAATGAGGACGGCCCCTACGACGTGGCCTTCAACCTTGCCTGCATGCAGCCGGGACACTTCTGGTGGCAGGTTTTCGACTCCTCAAGCTGGGATGATGTCGTTGCCTTCGATACCACGATCTGCTCCCGAGTCGTCGCACGTGAAGGCGCGAAGAATTGCCTGTTGCTCGGCCAGTTCTATCCCTGTACCTCAGCTGAGGAATGGCAGGAAGTCTACATTGATCCAAATGTGGCGAACGGCGTGCTCATCAAGGCTGACACGCTGGAGGAGCTTGCTGATCTCATGGAGTTTGACGCCAACGTCAAGGCGACTTTCTTGGCAACGGTCACGCGCTATAACGAGTTGACCGCTTCAGGCGTGGATAGCGACCACGACAAAGCGCCGTGGCGGATGTCTGCTCTGGACGCGCCGCCTTATTACGCCTGCAAATTGACCGGCTGGCTACTCTCCACGCTTTCGGGAATTCGAGTGGACAACCGCTATAATGCCCTGACTGCCGAGGGCACCCCGATTCCCGGTCTGAAGATGGTCGGCTTGGATCACGGTGGCTTCTTCAGTGGCATGTATGCACAGTACTATGGCGGTCTCAATCTCTCGCACAACCTGATCGCCGCCTGGCTTGGCGCCAAGGACATCATGGGCGCCAAGCCTCCCGTGCCGCTCGAGTCGGTTGCAAAGGCCTATCTCCCCACGGCATAGCAGACATTTGCAAAGGCCTATCTCCCTACGGCATGACGGGCATACGGGTTCGCAAGCACAGCACATAACTTTCCGGAAGTGCCATCCTGAAAGTGCCATTCCGGAAGTGCCACCCATTCGTAATGGGTGGCACTTTCAGTTGCCAGTACGCAGTTGCCAGTACGTGTGTATCGGCAAACCGCGAGTGTGGGTATAATGTGAACCTCAATCTGAGACGAACAGGGGGAACACCCGTGTCTGGTAGTGCGCGTAGTGACCTACAAAAGGATATATACGGTGATATGAAGTACGCCATCGTCATACTCGACGGCGCGTCCGGGGAGCCGGTGCCACAAAACGGCGGGCTCACCTCGCTGGAAGCCGCCCATACTCCTCAGCTTGACGCCCTGGCACGCAGGGGGAGAGTCGGTTTGGTCCACAACGTACCGCAGGGATTGGAGCCTTCCTCCAATGTCGCCTGCACCTCCATTGTTGGGTATGATCCGGCCGATAATCCCATTGGCAGGGGAGCGCTGGAGCTGGCCGCATTGGGCGTTGACCTCAAGGAAGATCAGGTTGCCTTACGCGTCAACCTCGTGAATGTTTCACCCGAAGGGCTGATGCACTCCTACTCAACCGACAACATATCCACAGCCGATGCCCATGCGCTGGCCGACGAACTTCTCGATGCACTCCCTGAGCTTCAAAGCGATACCTTTCGGCTCTATAAGGGTATCGGCTTTCGTCTGTATCTGGTGGTTACCGGGCATCCGGAGCTGATGGCCGCACAGCTGCCTGCCGCGCACAATATCACCGATCAGGCGATTGCCGAGTATCCTCCCATGGGGAGCGGTTCCGCTTTGATCGCCGAACTTGAGGCCAGGGCGCACGCGATCCTCGCCGCTTCGTCGATCAACGCGCGTCGCGTTGCCTGCGGCAAGCTGCCCGCCACGCACATCTTCATCTTCTGGCCGGGAAGGCGTCCCGTAGGGCTGCCCTCCTTTGAGAGCCGTTACTATAAACGGGCTGCGATGCTTTCCGGCGTCGATCTGCTCAATGGTATCGCCCAGCTCACGGGCATCAAGCGCTACAGCTTCACGGGAGTTACCGACGGCCCGGACAACGATTATGCCGCTCAGGGAGAGGGCGCGTTGAAGATGTTGGAGGCAAACGATGTCGCCTTCATCCACGTGGAGGCGCCCGATGCCGAGGGGCACGATGGCCATATCGAGGGCAAACGTCTGGCCATTGAGGCAATCGATCGCGAGATCATCAGCCGCCTGAGCAGCTATGGCGAGCAGCACCCTCTGCGCATCCTTGCCCTGCCCGACCATCCTACGCCGGTGCTCGCCAAGCGCCACAGCTCTGATCCGGTGCCCTTTGTGATGGCTGGCCCGGGAGTTGGGTCCAATGGAGCAGCGCGCCTGACCGAGCTCGCGGCTGCAGCAACCGGCCTGGTTGTCGATCCCGGCTGGCGACTGCTCGGCGATCTTTTTGGCTGACGGAAGGCTGTCAACTATATTCTCTTTTCATGTGGTAGCATGGACGGCATCGCAAGACTCTCCAAAACGGGGCGCGAGGAGCTATTCACTGGAACGGCCGCAAAGAAGCAGTTGGCGGTGGCGGCAGTCGAGAAGGACTTCTGGGTTTGTTGGACGCTCTCTCAACTGTTCAGCAAATCACAGCTTAAGGACAGCTTGGTCTTCAAGGGTGGCACCAGCCTGTCAAAAGCCTATCACTTGATTGAGCGCTTTAGTGAGGACATCGATTTGATAATGGATTGGCGTTTGCTGGGCTACAATGAAGACGCGCCCTTTTCCCGAATATCTGGCAAACAGGAAAAACGTCTGCTCAAGGAAATGGTTGAGTAACGCAATAAATACCTTGAGGAGATATTCGTGCTGCGCTTGCTGTTCTGATTTCGCTCATAATCTATTGCTTTTGTATGAATGAATGACTCGATATCACCATCTCGGGTACAAGAAAACTCCCCGAGTTATTTCTCAAGGAGTTCCTGTGGGTATCCGCTGAGCAAGTGCTCGCGTAGCGGCTCAAGTCTAAGGGTGCTTGTCACCAGAGTACTTTCTTTCAAGATCGCGCATTGTTGCCTGTGGGTCACCCCACGTGATGGTTGATTCGCGCGGCTTGGGTGGATTTGCATCCATACGTTCCATCGCATTCACGATTTGCTCGAACGAGTCATCGTTGAGATAGACCGTTCTACCGATACTCTCTGTTGCCATGGGCGACCTCCTTTCCATTTTTCGGTCGTCTCAATACTACCACGGCCGCTAACGGCAGCACCTCTCAATAATCTCAAATTCACCCAAATATGCACTGTGTTCTGGAAGTCACGCTTGCGGGAAAAGTCTGGTTGAATTTGTAGTTAGAAATGGAGCAGCTGGGCTTTTATACTTGATGGCTTGCGCTATCATTACTGGTAGCAATACCTTGGTACATTCATCCAACTGTTGGAGTTGCTGTGGCCGAAAAACAAACGATAGAGTGGAAGTCATCCTGGCATGATGATTGGGTCAAATGGATATGCGGATATGCCAATGCGCAGGGCGGAACACTTTACATAGGCAAGGATGATGGTGGTAAGGTCGTGGGCATCAAGAACGTCAAGAAGCTCTCAGAGGACATCCCCAACAAGATACGCAACTACCTCGGCATAGTCCCCGAGGTAAATATTTTGGACGAGAATGGACTGGACTTCATCGAGATAGTCGTTGATCCGTATCCATCACCCATTAGCTATCACGGCAGATACTACTATCGCTCCGGTAGCGTCAAGAGCGAGTTAACGGGAGCCGCTCTCGATGCATTCTTGCTAAAGAAAATAGGTAAGACTTGGGACAGCCTTCCGGTTCCCGGATACTCAATCAGCGATTTAAAGAGCGACGCAATCAAGCTGTTTAGAAAGAAGGCTCTACAAAGCGGCAGACTCACCCAAGGCGAACTGGACGTATCGGATGAGGTTTTGTTTCAAAACCTGCGGCTGATCGAAAACGGCCAGCTCATAACTGCCGCCGTGATGATGTTCCATGATGACCCTGAAATTTGGGCTAACAGCGCCTATATCAAGATCGGCTATTTTGAGAAATCCGACTCTGATCTGATATACCAAGATGAAATCCACGGGTCGCTTCTCGAGCAGGTTGATAAGGCAATCGACCTTATATACACCAAGTACCTCAAGGCGTTCATTTGGTATGACGACATTCAGAGAGTTGAGACTTTCATGTTTCCTCGCGACGGCTGCCGCGAGCTAGTCTTGAATGCCGTCCAGCATAAGAACTACCAACGCCCGGTGCCCATTCAAATAAGTGTCTACCCAGACAAGATGTACATCTACAACATTGGCGAAATGCCAGAAGAAATAACACCTGCCGAGAGACTTTTTACCAAGCATCCATCGCTGCCTCGCAATCCCAATATCGCCACCACTTTCTTTCGTTCTGGTATGGTAGAGAGTTGGGGTAGGGGCTATGACAAAATCGCTGAAGCTTGTGAGGATGCAAATGCTGCCCTGCCCATCGTAGAGGCGGACTTTGGCGGATTGATGGTACGTATTGAGGAAAGTCAAAAATTTAGCGAGTTACGCATGGAACATTCCAGTCTGTCGCGGGATGCGACAGAGGATGTTACAGAGGATGTTACAGAGAGCGCTACAGAGAAAAACTTGCTGGCATTGATAGCTGCAAATCCACATATTACCCAGATTGAGCTGGCTAAAGAAACAAAAAGGCACCGTGTCACAATCGCCAGATGGATTAAATCGTTAAAAGACGCGGGACTAATTGAGCGAGTAGGTTCAGATGCGAAAGGCTACTGGAATATCATAGATCCTGACGATAAAAAATAGCGCTTTTGCGCTAAAGGAATTAAGAGTTGACAGACATCAAAAGGGCCGTTGTCGAGGATTTTCTACCTTGATTCGGACATTTTTGCGCGCTGGCCTTTTCTATAACTCTCTGACCTGCTGATTCGTAATCCACACCAATCTGGCTCGTTGAAAAATCCTCGACAACCGCCCTTTTGATGCAGCAGGCGTCTCTTGCCCCGCCTTTTTCGTCGACGCCCTTCACACAACCCCCTCTTCGTCTCGGGGGTCGCTTTGACAAATTGGTTATATTGCGTTTATATAACAGCTACGCTATATTTGCTATATACAAACCTGAGAGGAGTTTATGGTGACTACGAAACTCGTAGCATTTAGAATTGACGAGCAGGTAAAGGATGATTTTGACAAGTTCTGCCACCAAGCCGGGCTTAGCGTATCGAGCGCCTATAACCTGTTCGCAAGAACGGTGGTTCGTGAGCAGCGCATACCTTTTGAAATCAGCATGGACCCGTTTTATTCCAGTGAAAACATGAGTGTCTTGCAAAAGTCAATTAAGGATGCCGAAGATGGCACATTCGGTGCCACGGCTAAGGTAGACGATTTTGATGAACTCATGGCGAACCTCTGATGAAATTCGCCTACACTTCCTCAGCATTGCGGGATCTGAAGGATTGGAAGAAGCAACACGATCAGGAAGTCATCGATATCATCAAGGATATCGAGAGGGAGATCGCCATAGACCCAACAGCAACCGGAGGTAAATATAAGCCCGAGAAGCTGAAACATGAACTGTCCGGTTGGTATTCAAGGCGTATCACGCAGGTGGACAGATTTGTCTATCGCCCCAGCCCAGATGACCCCGATATTGTCGAGGTCGTCCAGTGTAAGGGGCATTACTGATTACAGACGGTAAGACCACACACCACCGCAGCACATCTCCATCATGAGGCTTTTTATGGAAAGAAATGTAGCGAGCAGCCAGTCAAGTGAAACAAAGGGATGTTCGTGAATTGCTGGGAATCGGTGAGGCTGTCGCCAAAGATGTATTGAGAAGTATTGCTGAATCCGATCAGACGGAAGCGGTTGGCAGCAAGAAGGCTCGAATATGCCTACTGCATAAATAGGGGTATCTTTGGCAACAGCTTGAACATCTTGTACAAGCCGTGCACAGGCTCATCCTTCGAAATTAACTCATAACCGTGATGTTGATAGAACTTTACCATGTGCTCTTTGCAGTCTACATAGATAAGCATGCCGCCCAGAGTTTGCCTGCCTATCTCGATTAAGGATTCTGCGTCAGCAATCATCTCTGCACCGTCTATCACAGAGCCGTCAAAACTGTCATCACGAGCAAGTTGAGCGATTAACAGTCCCGGGAAATTGTTTTGACTGTCACGTCCAGGTTTACTGTGCAAAACCTTCTTACGTCTACTACGACTGACTGCGGTGTAATCAACTGAAGTAATAGCAATCGTAATATAAGCGGCAAGCTTGGTCTTTTCGGCCGAACCCTCTAAATAGAGATAGGTTCTTCCTAACCCAGCTCGCTCATAATCTATTGCTTTTGTATGAATAAATGACTCGATATCACTATCTCGGGCACAAGAAAACTCCCCGAGTTGTTTCCCAAGGAGTTTCTGTGGATAGCTAATGAGCAATAGCTCACGAAGCGATTGAAACCTAAGAGCGTTTGTCACCAGAGTACTTTCTTTCAAGGTCGCGCATAATCTCTTGTGGGTCAGCCCACGTGATGGTTGATTCGCGCGGCTTGGGTGGATTTGCATCCATACGTTCCATCGCATTCACGATTTGCTCGAACGAGTCATCGTTGAGATAGACCGTCCTACCGATACTCTCTGTTGCCATGAGCGCCCTCCTTTCCATTTTTCGGTCGCCTTAATACTACCACGGCCGCTAACGGCGGCACCTCTCAATAATCTCAAATTCACCCAAATATGCAGGAAAAGAGGTCTGCCTGTGCACTGATAGATACCTACTCCCTCGTTAGTTGGCCAAAACCTTTCCAGAACTTGAACAGAACCTAAATCAAATCCAAACAACTCGTTAAGAATGGAGGCAGAACAGTGCCTGTTGTTCAAAGCACATCTTTTGGATTGCTTGCGGCCGTCTGTGCCTTGAGAATTTCGTATGACAGCAAGACAACGGCCCGCTCTTTCATAAAGGCCTACTCTTTCATCAAGGCCCACTCTTCAAGCGGGATCCCTGCCTGTCATCCGTTAAGCACTTCGGGCCCGTCGGAGCGGGTCTCTTCCAGCAGATCGAGCAACTCCTGGCGGGAGTGGACCCCGAGCTTTTGGTAGATGCGCTGGCGATGGGTGCTTACCGTTCCCGCCGAGATATTGAGCGAGTGCTGGATATAGGAAGTATCACGTCCCTTTACGAGGCAGACCAGCACCTCGTTCTCGCGTTGTGACAGCGAGAACTGGTGGGACAATTTCTGACAACGGGACTGCAGGCTCCCACGTCGTACACCATAGCCAGTTGTAATGGTCGTGATGGTGCGCTCAGGCAGGATAAAGACATAGCTTGCCACCACACAGATGATAAGGATTGCAACCAGGAAGAAGGGCATCACGGGCGCGTCGATATGAAGCATTTCCATGAACGGCAAGGGAGGATAGAAGCTCCCGAGGAACACGCCAATGGCCCAGCCACCTCGTCCAAGGCCAAACACCTGGACAGCCGATATATGGTACCGAAAGCATATGTTGGAAAGCGCAATCCAGAAGATGAGTTCAAAGCAGCCATAGCCGGCGTTGACGATGACCGATGACAGAGTTCCCAGCATGCCGAGGAACGGCGAAAACAGGACACCGACGATCATGAAGATGAGGACGAAGCGATAGATGAAGCCCATATCCGACTTCTTCGATACGAAAATGGTTATGAAGATGAGTACCGCGATGATAAGTGTCGAGATGAACAGGGTGAGGGCATACGACATCTCCGCAGCGACCAGGGAAGGAGCGGCGGCAGCAGCGCGAGGAATGTTGCTTATGACGCCGAGCAGCGCAGCATGAACAAAGCTGATGATGAGGGCGACGACGGCAACCCTGAAGACATTGGCCTCACCGCCCGGGATTGGATGGGTTTCGCGCTCGCCGGGAACGTCCCTCAGCGCACGCATGAGGACAAGCCCCGACAACAGCGGCAGGATTGTACCAGCCAGGATATACAGTAGATTGGACGACAGCAGCAGGAACAGCGCATAGATGAACAGTGCGAGCATGAAGGCCAGAGCGGAATGAATCTGTGCCGTCGTCGAATCGGACGAGCCATACACCTCGCCCCAGTACAGCAACAGGAAGCCCGAGCCTATTCCGGTGCAGATCCCACAGAGCAGTGGCCATGCCAGAGCGCTGTTGGAATCGGTTGCGGTAAGGAGGAGGAGCGAGCCGACCGACACGAGTAGGGGGCTTGCCACCATGACTGCCCGCGCCTGCATGAGCCGCTTCATCTGTCTGGGAAGCAGGCCGCCAGCCAGCAGGATAAGGCTCAACGCTATGAGCGAGCAGGGGTAGATCAGATCCGCGTGGCTGCCATTTGTGCTGACACCCACCATTGCTTTCGCCGAGAAGAAGAATGTCGCTATCCAGGCCCTATGGAGTGCGAGACCAATAACACCCGGATTGGAGAACTCGGAGAAACTTGATCTGAAGAATGTGTCAAGTCTGTTCACGCAAACCTGCCAGTCTGCCGAATCGCCATGTCGCCCTTTTGCTCTTGCTCTTTGCGACCTGCCGCCCAGTATATCATGCTTCCTGATGACACGAATCCTCCCCAATCATGCTTCTCATAAGATGGCGCCCCGCCCGTGGGCCCCTACCATGAATACCACCATGCCTCAGTAAGAGGCTCCAGCAACAGACTTCGGCAGGCTTCGGCAGGTATCAAGACAGGGCAAGAAAGAGGGCGTCAGGGTACGCTTCGTGCCAGAAGTACCGAATCGAACAGGAGGACGGGAGGATCTATGGAATCATCGACGAAGACAAAGACAAAAACGATGACAAGACGCAGCTTCGTGAAAGCTGCCGCTGCAGTTGGTGCGGCGACTACCTTGTCGACCGCTGTCCTTGGCAAGGCCCTCGCTGAGGATGCGGGCGCCTCATCGACACCGGATGACATCAGGGTAGTTCGAACCGCTTGCAGAGGATGCGGGAAGATGGAGTGTGGAGTCCTGGTCACGGTGCGTAATGGTCGCGCCGTCAAGATCGAGGGCGACCCAGACTCGTTCCAAAGCGATGCCAACTGCTGCTCCAAGTCGCAGGCGTCAGTGCAGGCATGTTATCACCCCGACCGTCTCATGTACCCCATGAAGCGCACCAACCCCAAAGACGCACCAGATCCCGGGTGGGTTCGCATCACCTGGGATGAGGCGTTCACGATTGCGGCAGAGAAGATCCAGGAGCTCAAGGACAAATACGGTGGCGAATCCCTCTACTCGATGGTCGGGACGAGCCGTGTCTGGGCGATGGGTGGCCTCATGGCCTGGCCGATGCTCCTTGGGACACCCAATACGGTCCAGGCATACCAGATCTGCAAGGGACCACGCCATTATGCGACCGGCCTGATCTCCAACCGTGCGTTCAGCTGGATGGCGACCGTCGACCGACCGCGCGTCTTCGTGCAGTGGGGTGGTGCCTCCGAAATATCCAACTATGACGACTCCTGCCGCACCACCGTCGACTGCGCCGTCGTCTCCGACACGCACATCGTCGTCGACCCTCGCATGGCAGGCATAGGTCGCACGGCGGACTACTGGGTTCACCTGCGGCCCGGCACCGACGCAGCCGTCGCCCTGTGCTGGACGAACGTCATCCTCGAAAAAGACCTGATTGACAAGCCATTTGTCAAGCGTTGGACCAACGCGCCCTTCCTCGTCCTGCCTGCTTCCGAACAGCCCACCTTCTTCGCCGATCGCCCCTTTGGCCCGCTTACGACCAGGCTGCTCAAAGAGTCCGATATCATCGAGGGCGGCAGCACGATGCGCTTCATGGTCTACGACGAGATCGGCGCCAGGCTCACCTACTTCGATTCTGCGACAGGACTCTGGGAAAACGAGCCTGCATTCGAGGTTCTTACCAGAGAGACACTCAAGGGGAAGGAAGCGAACCAGGCGAACCTTCAGCCCGGTGTCGCTCAGGGTTTTGTCCCCGATCTGTCCCCCTTCAACCCGCTTATCGATCCGGCCCTTTACGGAGAATTCGATGTCACCCTCAAGGATGGCACAGCTGTCAAGGTCCGTCCGGTCCTCGACAGGTATCGTGAATACTGCAAGGGCTTTGAACCTGCGAAGGCCGCCGAGATCACCGGCGTGCCCGCCGACATTCTTGAGGGATCGGCGACAGCCTACGCCACCCGGCTTGATCCCGAGTCCGGGTACGGCAACGGCGGCATCCAATACATGCTCGCCCTCGAGCATGCCGCCAACGCGATCCAGAACTGTCGCGCCATCGATGGCATCACGGCTCTGACAGGCAACTACGACACTCCTGCCGGACAGCGGGGACCGACCATGGCTCCGGTCGACGGAGGGTTCACCCCCTTTGCCTTCATGGTTCCCGGCGCGGCCATGCTGGGTCTGTTTCCGGATGGTTCGAAAGAAATCGGCGACGCTGAGTTCCCCGTCAACAAGTGGTGGGGCGGCTGGGCGGACGCCAACACCTTCTACAAGGCCATCGAGACCGGTATGCCCTATCCCATCAAGGGCGGCGTAAACATGGCTGGCGACTTCATGAACATGACCAATGCAAAGACCAATTGGGAAGACCTCAAAACTCTTGATTTCATTCTCGAGTGCAACCTGTGGCATGCTCCGTCATCTGACGTCGCAGATCTGCTGCTTCCCGCCTGGCACTGGCTTGAGATCAACTGCTCACGCGTCTCCCAGGGCTCCTCGGGAGGCTTTGGCGCCAACATCCGTTGCGTTGATCCTCCGGCAGACACCCTCTGGGATCCGCTTATCATCATGGGCGTCGCAAAGGCCATGAACATTCCCTACGCACCACCACCACCCGAGTCACTGCCTGCGCCGGGGGCGCCTCCAGCCGGTCCCCTCGTATTCCCTGACAGTTGCTGGCCCGGTTCGCTTCCCGATGACTGGGGCCCCGGCGAGAAGTTCATTCTGGATAACGCCGTCAGTGGAGCGTCAGCTGTCCTGGGTCTCGACGGTTGGGACGCCTACGCCCAGCACTTCCAGGAAAACGGCTGGTGGGATGCCAAGGTTGAGATGGAATGGAGTTGGGGCATCTACCGCCGTTACGAAACCGGCTATCTGCGCGGTGGCGGTGCCAGCATGTTTGGCCCACCAACGCCTCCCTCGCCCGGCTTCCCGACACCCACGCTGAAGTACGAGCTCTGGTCGACCATTGTCGAGTCGCTCATGCCCGACCAGGGTTTCGACCTACCCGACTTCCGCGAACCGCCACACTCGCCCGTCAGCGACCCGGAGCGCTACAAAGAGTATCCCTTCATCGTCACAACAGGTCGTCGTATCCCCGTGTACTTCCATTCTGAGCATCGCCAGCTCCCCTGGTGTCGCGAACTGTGGCCGACCCCACGTTGCGAGATCAATCCCGTGGACGCGGCGGAACTCGATATCGAACAGGGCGACTGGGTGTGGATCGAGACCGAATGGGGCAAGGTTCGTCAGGTTGCCGACCTGTACTACGGTATCAAGAAGGGCACGATCAACTGCGAGCACCAGTGGTGGTTCCCCGAACTCAACGAATCGGGGCACGGCTTTGAGCTCTCGGGCATCAACTGCGTCAACGACCGTGATGCGCAGTGCCCCATCTGTGGCGCCTCAAACCTACGCGCCTATCTGGGCAAGATATATAAGGCAACACCGGCGAATTGTCCCAATGGCGTCGTCGTTCCCACGGGTGCGGATGGCACACCCATCATCACCTCGGCGAGTGATCCTCGCCTCAAGGAATGGCAACCGGTCTATGAAGGGAGGGACTGACGATGACACAATACGCGATCGTGACCGATCTCGACCGTTGCGTCGGATGCCTCGCCTGTTCCGTCGCCTGTAAAATGGTCAACTCGGTGCCCATCGGCCAGTTTTGGAACAAGACCCTGCGCATTGGGCCCAACCCGAAAAATGAAGGCGACAACTGGCCCGATGTCGAGCTGTACTACCTTACGGTCCAATGCCAGCACTGCGAGAAACCCCAATGCGTTGAAGTCTGCCCAACGGGCGCTTCGCAAAAGCTTGCAGACGGCACCGTGCAGATCGACAAGCAAAAGTGCATCGGCTGCCAATTCTGCGTCATGGCCTGCCCCTACAACGTCAGATACCTCAATGAAGACGAGCGGGTTGTGGAGAAGTGCACCCTCTGCGAGCAGCTCATCGCCGATGGTGGTCTGCCCCAATGCGTCACGCAGTGCGGTGGACGTGCGCGTTATTTCGGTGACATCGATGATCCGGCTTCGGAGGTTTCGACTCTCCTTGCCGCCGAAGATCCAGCAACGGTCCACTCCCTTCCTGACGTGGGGAACCTGCCGACATTCAAATATATCCTTCGTAACATGAAGTGGAGGGGATAAGCCATGGAGGTCCAGTGGTCTTTGATAGTCTTCACTCTCTTCGCCTGCATCGCTTCCGGCGTGTTCGCCGGTCAGGGCTTGCTGGCGCTGCTCGGAAAGAGCGAGAGGCTTCAGAAGCCGGCGCTCGCCGTATCGCTCGGAGCCCTGGTAGTCGGAGGCATTGTCTCGTTCACACACCTCCAGCACTGGGAGCGGGCATTCAACGGATTCGGCAACCTCAGCTCGGGTATCACTCAGGAGCTCATCGGTATCGTTGTGATGTTCGTGCTGATTGTCATCTACTTTGTCGTCCTCCGCAGGGGGACGGTCCCCAAATGGGCAGGTATTCTCGCAATCATCGGCGGGCTTGGATTTGTCCTTGTCGTGGCAAGCTCGTATATGATGCCCGCGCGCCCCGCATGGTCGACCCCCTTGCTGCACGTGTTCTACCTCGCACAGATGGTGGTTTCCGGTGGTGCCACCCTGTGGCTCATCGCTGCCGTGCTGAAGGCTGACGATACCCTGGTGGTCAGTGCACGCATCACCGCCATAGGCGGTGTCTGCGTCGTGGTGTCTCTGATCGCCTATGCCCTGTACGCAAGCTCCCTGTCGCTTCCCATGGTAGGCAACTACTTTGACCCCACCGATCCAACGAAGCCGATGGTGGCCGTCGCCGGTCTGGGCGGAGAACTCCTGGCGGGTGGACTGGCAGCCTACTTCTGGGGCGCCCTCGTTGTCGGCGGCGCAATCGCCGCGATCCTCGGCTTCCTCAAATGGAACAGAGCTGAGGGTAACTTTGGCTTTGCCGCAGCTGCCCTCGTCTGTGCGCTTGCGGGCGGCCTTGCCTTCCGCGCAGCACTGTACCTCATAGGCGTCAGCGCCTATGCGTTTTATTGAGTTTCGCGACTGGGTCCACGTTTTGCAAAGGGCCTCCATCACCCGGTGGCCCTTTGCGGCGTGGTTGGACCGAAGAAATGGAGGCGGCTGTGGTTGACAATACAGGCGATGGCGCAGGGGGAGGTACGGCCGAAGGCGGAAGGCATATCGATCTCGAAGCTGATTACGATCCGCTGGCTGGTGATGCCGGGGACGCATTGGACGGCGAGGAAGAGAATGTCGCGTTCATCGGATTCATTGAGCATCAGGTCGAGGAGGCACTCGATCCGCCCTCCGAGTCGATACGTCCTCCCGAAGAGCGTATCGCGGACCTGCTCGCAAGCCTTCCGAACCAGAAGGATCTGCTTCTCAAGATCATCGGATACTGCCGTGAGGCGCGAAGCCCCGGAGAGGTAGACGCATTCACCGTCGAGCTCCAAAAGACCAATAAGTCGGTCTACACGCCCGTCATCCTCCGGAAGCTCCTTGAGGACAGCGGCGCGCTCGTCTATGAGGAACCTGAGTTGTCGGCATCGGCTCCGGGTGCCGCTGAGGCGAGACAGGCGAATACGCCAGTGCCCGAGATGGAGAGTGATGTGGCAGCGGCGATGTCGGCTGGCCTGCCCGATGATGAGCAGCTCTACCTTGTCGTGGAAAAGCGGGTAGAAGGGACCTGGCTTTCCACGGCTGCGGCTCTGGGAATCCTCGATGCCCTCGATCCCATAACCGACCTCAGGGCTCTTTTGGCCGCCGAGGAGAAATACTCTGAAATCTATCTTCGTATTCTCAGGTACTGCGCCGAAGAGCCGCGTACGAAGCCCGAGCTCAACGCCCTTGTCGACGACGACCCGCTTCTGCAGAGCCCACGCCGTTACAGCGGCGCCTTCATCGAGCGACTCAATGAGAATGGCGCGCTTGAATGGAAGCCTCGATGGGCGACAACGGCCGCGGGCCTGAAGCTGCTCAGAGAACACGACAGGGCTGAGGGGAGCTGATGAAAATGGATGAGCAGACTTACGGCCTCGAAGCCATCATGAAAGGGCGCGTCGCCACCTATGCGCTTCTTGTGCGTCTGTACCGCCGGGAAGTTGACCAGGAGCTCCTTGACGAGATGTGTGAGATGCGGTTTCCCGTGGGCGTCGGCAACACGGAGCTGGATGAAGGCTATCGCCTGTTCCACGCATACCTGGGCACCGTCTGGGAACGAACCCTGACCGACCTTGCCGTCGATTATGCGCGTGTCTTCCTCGGCAATGGCATGAATGCCTATTCGGCAGCCTATCCGTTCGAAAGCGTCCATACCTCCAGCAAGCGTCTCCTCATGCAGGATGCCCGTGATGAGATACTGGCGATCTATCGGGCAAACGACCTCTCAGTACCTGAAAGTTGGAAGGTGGGCGAGGACCACATATCGCTTGAACTCGAATTCATGCGAATTCTCACCGAGCGCGTGCTCCGCGCGCTGCGTGATGAGGGCGAAAACGACATGATGAGTCTGCTGAGAACCCAGTACAACTTCCTCATGGACCATCTGGTGAGTTGGACACCCATGCTCTTTGCCGAGATGATGAAGTTCGCGCAAACCGACTTCTACCGGGCGCTCGCACACCTGACTGCAGGATTTCTTGCCACAGACCGCGAGTTTCTCGAGGACCTGCTCGACGAGGATGTGCTTGACGAGAGCTTGCTCGCCGAGGATGTGTCTGACGAGGGGCTGTCTGACGAGGATGTGTCTGACGAGGGGCTGTCTGACGAGGTGCTGTCTGACGAGGGGCTGCTCGCCACAGAGACAGGTGTTGTCGATGACTGACAGCGGGACGCCTGGCGGCGGAATCACCCGACGCAAGCTCGCGATAGGCGTGGGTGGCACGGTGGCGCTGCTTGGAATCGGAGGTGTGGCAAAGTTTGCGGGCAGCGAGCCGTTGTGCAGGCCGCCCGGCGGTCAGGATGAGGAGCATCTCATTGCCGAATGTCTGCGCTGCGAGAAATGCTATGAAGCCTGCCCCACAGGCGTCATCGTGACGGCAAAGATAGAGGCTGGCCTCATAAATGTTCGCACTCCCACGCTGAACTTCAAACTGAACTGGTGCGATTACTGCGACCAGGGCAACGACGGCCATCCCCTCTGTGTTGAGGTCTGCCCCACCGCAGCGCTGAGGCTGCCCGAGGGCGCGACCAGGGAGAACGTGATACTGGGCACCGCCTATCTCGTCGAGGACTGGTGTCTCGGTTGGCAGCTCAGAGGATGCAGGCGCTGTTACGAGGAGTGCCCCTTCGATGCCATCGAGATGGACGCCCACGAACGGCCAAGGGTGATTCCTGAGAAGTGTAACGGCTGCGGTCTCTGCGAGAACATCTGCCCCTCGCTGATGGCAGGCTCATACACGGTTGGTGCCACCGACCGAGCCATTACGATCAAACCGGTCGAAACGCTACGACTCCTTGCTCTCGAACAGGCGGGGGAGGAAGAACAATGAGGAGGTTCAAGGCGACACACGTTCGTACACTCATCATCCTGCTCGTCGCGCTTGTCATCATGGTCGGGTATGTTGCGCGCCTTGATGTCGGAAACCTGTCGACTTTGGGCTATGGCATCATAAGCGCCATCTGTCCTCTGGGATTTCTTGAGACGACACTCGCCGGAAAGTCCTTCATCTTGCGCGCGCTTGTCTCCTTCGTCCTCGTCATTGCTCTTGTCATCGTGTTGGGGCGCGTGCTCTGCGCCTGGATCTGCCCCGTGCCGCTCATCCAGCGTTGGCTTCCCAAACGTAAGAAGAAGGCACGCGAGCAGATGGAAGACAGGCGAGCGGACCTCGCTCTGTCGGAGGACCGACAGCCAGGCGGCCGGCGGCGCGGCGCGGCGCGGCTCGACTCACGCCATTGGGTACTCGGAGGCTCGCTGCTCTCCGCTGCGGTATTTGGATTTCCGGTCTTCTGCCTCATCTGCCCTGTCGGGCTCACCTTTGCGACACTGCTCGTCCTGTTCCGTCTCTTCGGTTACGGAGAGACCACTTTGACGCTTCTGGTGTTTCCCGCCATCCTCATCCTCGAGCTTGTGGTTTTTCGTAAATGGTGCTCGAAGATATGTCCGCTTGGTGCGCTCGTTTCTCTCGTCGCGGGGCTCAATCGCTTCTTTCGCCCAAAGATCAACGACAGCAAATGTCTCGTCACATCCCGCGGTATTGACTGTTCTCTCTGCCACGAGGCCTGCGCCCGCGAGGGCATCGACCTTCGCCGACCCCTGGCATCGAAAACTGCACTCAACGACTGCACGAAGTGCCGGGACTGTGCCGATGCCTGCCCAACGAAGGCGATCATCTTCCCTCTCCTTGCTTCCAGACCGACGGCTCCAAAGGAGATGGTGGAGGTAAGGGCGACGGCAGCGACAGGAGTGGCGGAGACGACAGAAGCGGCGGAAGCGGCAGAGAGGACGGGGAGGGCGAGCACGACAGAGAGGACGGGGACGGCCAGCACGACAGAGACGACAGAGGCGACGAGCACGACAGAGACCTCAAAATCAGAAGAGTCGTAAGGATGGGCGGTGCCCTCCCATACTTGCTCGCTCGCCTCAGCAAAGGAGAAAGCAGTGCCTGACACTCTTGCCATGATAAAGGTACTGAACTCGCTTCAGGGTACGGGTATCGCCGTCTTTCCCGAGCGTTGTGTGGTCGTGCGCAACCGTAACGCGCATTGCCGTCGATGCGCCGAGGTCTGCGACACCGGCGCAATCTCGTTTGATGATGGCGGATCGGTCGGTCTGACGATAGACGCGGAGAAGTGTGTGAGTTGTGGCAACTGCACAAGCTCGTGTCCCACGACGGCGCTTGAGGCGCGCAACCCCGATGATGCCGAGCTCCTGCGATATGCAACAGAGCTTATCCGTGAACGAGGCCTGGCGCCTGTGTTCGCCTGCAAACCTCTGCTCGATACACAGCGTGACGGCTATGACCGGAGCAGGGTGATTGAGGTCGGCTGTCTGGGGCGTGTTGAGGAGACCGAACTTGTCGCACTCGCAGCACTCGTTGCGTCCTGCGCCGATGCGCTCTACCTTGCGTATGGAGACTGCATGAGCTGCCCGCTCGCAAGCGGGCGGCTGAGCGCCGATTGCATGGCGCACACGACAGAGCTGCTCCTTGAGGCCTGGGGGTACGCGAGCCCTCTGCGGACGTGCGAGGGACTGCCCACCTCGGTTGTTCTCGATAGCCGGACATCCCGCCATACCGAGGATGTGGATGGGCTTTCGCGCCGCGACTTCTTTGCCCAACTCAAGGAAGGCGCCAAAGCCATGGCTACACATGCGGCATCGAATGCGATCGGCAATGAGGAGGCAGCGGTCGCGCCCATATCTTCTGTGACCAAGGTCTCCAACGACGGGACTCTGCCGCAGCTTGTTCCTCATCGGCATGCACGCCTCCTTGAGTACCTCAGGTTTATCGGTCGGCCACAGGCAGAGTTCCTCGATACCCGTCTGTGGGGATGCCTGTCCATTGACATCTCCACCTGCACCTCATGCCGCATGTGTGCGACCTTCTGCCCAACAGGTGCGATCAGCAGATTTGATGATCCCGGGCCTCAAGGCGAGATGGGCATCGAGCATCGGCCTGCGGCCTGCGTGCAGTGTCGCCTCTGTGAAGATATCTGTCCCTCAAAGGCCCTGTCCATACGCTCGGAGGTTTCCCTGCGAGAGCTTGTTGGAAGAAAGGCTGTTCGCTTCGTGATGAGGCCGCCCCGCTATCGGCTCAACTCTCCTGACCAGATCCGCCAAAGGATGTATGACCTGCTGGGCGGCGGTCAGATATACGAGCGCTAGCTGCCTGACCGCGCTGCCATAGAACGCGTGGTTTCTGAAGGAGCCTCGAGTTTGCAGCCAGGATACCGTACCTTGTAAGATCCGATGATTCTGAAAGTTCGGGTGTCCACGCGTAACGCAACCCGGTCTCATCGCCGGTAAGTCGGGTCTGATCAGCAGCTTTGCAAAGTGATCCAGGGTCAAACCATCGGCCCGGGACCCCCGCCAGAATGTCTGCAACCTCACTGCCTCAGAGCACATCTCCCGGGTTGCTCAAAACTGTCTGGGCCCTGAGAATTTCGTATGAAAGTAAGATGAAAGCCCGTTCCTCTGCGTCCTCCAGGTCTATTGCGAGTAATTCGCCTATCCGTTTTATCCGGTAGATCAGGGTATTGCGGTGGATGTGCAGAGCCTGAGCGGCGTCCACCAGTCTACGCTCATGTGCAAGGAAGCGATAAAGGGTCTCAAAGAATTCTGTGCCGTGTATCTCGTCATAGCGCATCAGTGTCAGTACGCCGGGATGGCAAAACTCCCATTTGCTGTTTTGCTCAGACAGGGTTTTTATCAGATGTTTGTAGGCGTAGTCCTCACAGCGATAGATTCCGGCAGTTCTTCCACCCATGCTCATGGCAAAGTTTGCCTGCCTGAGGCGCAACGATAGGGCACCCCACCCTTCAAAGGGCAATGAAATGCCCACCATATAATACGTTGCATTGATCGTCGCCATTAAATCGCCGATAAAAGCCTCTTCCCGTTCTCGGGGAAACACCGACACAATCTGGTTGTCAAATTCCAGGGAGATATTCTCAGCTGCAAATCCTCTCATCGTGGTCAGCATACTTCTCGTTCTTATTACCGGAGCGTTTCCCAGAATGTTCTTGATTGCAAGCAGAATAAAGGTGTCGCAACCTGCAGAGAACTCTAATATATGAGCATAATCGCTTTGCAGCATTTTGCCTTCAAGAAGATCGTGTACGATGGAGGCCTTGGACTTGAGGGTGAAATACTGCTCGTCATTTTCTCTACTCTTGAGAGCCAGGCGCAAAATGTCGCAAAACACTGTTGCAAGCTGGCATTGGGCCTG
The DNA here is from genome assembly GCA_031268525.1 of Coriobacteriales bacterium. Classification (GTDB taxonomy): domain Bacteria; phylum Actinomycetota; class Coriobacteriia; order Coriobacteriales; family UBA8131; genus JAIRXA01. The sequence goes on from JAIRXA010000128.1 coordinate 22,594, forward strand.
AGAAAGTTCCTTTTTATATTCCTCTATCATAAATGCGGCAATGATCTCGTCATCAAACACGATGCTTGCTGCGATGTAGCAAAACCGCTCTTTCCCAGAATAATAGCAATAGCGCCTTGGTACTTCCTCCCACTCGGGCAAATAGTCGCCTTCGAAAGTGATGACCGGAATCCCTACCGACCTCAGTTGCACGAATCGAGTCTCGTAGGTCTGCCGCCACCTCTCATTGAAATCGTTGGGACCAAACTTTTCGCTGATTGCTATAACCCGTCCATCGGCATCCATGATTCTGTTGGGAAATCCAAAGACCTCATCGCTCAAACTGATCATCTTCTGCAAGGCATTCGGAGAGATTGCGGCCTCTCTGAGTCGCGCCTCCCATTGGTTGTAGTAATCAAAGGCGGCCAAGACCTCATTGATCAGTGTTTCGCTGTCGGAGTTATTGATGAAAAGATAATCATTGCCCTGCGCGAGTACAATGGTGTCAGAATGCTGACCCATGACCGACGGCTCCGAAACCGCCGCTATGTAGATGTGCTCTCGGTTGTAGGTAGAAATGCCTTCCGTGATGATGCGGACTCCCGTGATTTCCGCTTCGCCCCTATGAATAAAAACACGTGGATTATGGCTTTCAAGCCATTCTGCCAAAATCCACATACTGAGTTTCATGGCTTCATCCCAATCCGACTGCACGCAGAAAACGCAAAGAGGAGCCTGCCTCCATAGTATTTGTACGAATAGTACCAATAGATCGTCGCAAGAACTCTTGCATTTCAGTCACATTATACCTTCTTTGCCCACGTGCTTCTGCGCTATTTTAGGCATCGCTTGTAATGGAGGAAAAAAAATTCTGAGTAATTCGAACCTGAGGAAGGAGGATGAATGCTGTGATACGTGAAGAGCAGCGCCAGGAAAAAACCAGGCGGGTAGAAACTGCAATTGCATTGGGAGAACCGGATGTTGTACCTTTTGCACCACTGATCGGTGCTTTTTACCTGTTGGGCTATAACATCAACCCTTACGATGCGATGATGGACTTTCGTAATATCATCCCGGGAGTTCAGCAATTCATCGAAGACTACGATCCCGATGAGGTTATGGTTGCTGGCCTCCACGGGATTCCGATGCTGGAGAGCCTGGGCACGAACTTCATCAAATGGCCCGGTCCCACCTGCGGTCTTCCTTTGAGTGATACCTTCCAACACCTGGATGACACCTTTCTTCAGGACGATGAGTTCAAGGAGTATATCCTCGATCCGACCCACTTTACCCTTACCAAACTCCTGCCACGCAAGCACAGGAACCTTGAGGGCTTGAGCAAGCTCTATTTACGCGAGTGCTTCGATACCGTTTTCTTCAACGACCTTCCACTGCTGGCACTCCCCGAGGTTCAAGAGAGCCTTGCCCATCTGCTGGAGGCAGGTAAGCTCCAGGCAGAGCGAGCAAAACAGCTCGGCGCGGTGCTCGCCTCGATTTCCCAGACAGGCTATCCTCTGCTCGCCCAGGGCACCCTCTGCGTCCCCTTTGATGCCTATGGAGACAGTGTTCGCGGCATTATCCGAGCGGTGATGGATACCTCTGAGTTTCCCGATGAGTTGGAGGAAATACTGGGTGTTATCACCGAAATGAATGTCAATCGGATACTCGATGTCTATGCAGCGCGTGGCGTGCACAGGGTGTTCATCCCTCTGCACTGCGGCGTCGATGAATTCATGAGTTGCGAAAGCTATGAGCGCTTCTATTGGCCCGGCCTCAAGGCCTGCATCGATGGTATCGCCCAGCGGGGGATGCAGGCATTGATTTTCTGTGAAGGTCGCTATGATACCCGCCTGGAATTCCTTTCCGACGTTCCCAGGGGTACGGTCACCTATTGCTTTGAGCAGGTTGATATCAAACGCGCCAAAGAAGTGCTTGGCGGCGTTGCCTGCATCTGTGGCAATCTGCCCACGCCGCTTTTGGTGAACGGCAGCCCTGCGCAGGTAGAGCGGGAGACAAAGAAGCTGATAGATATGCTGGCGCCTGGTGGCGGGTTCATCATGAACTGCTCGATTATCATCGACAACGCCAAACATGAGAATATGCGCGTTTGGCGTGAGACCACTGAGACCTACGGGAAGTATTGAAAACGAGAGGTATTGAAAACGGGCGAGAGAGTGCAGGGAGAGAGTGCAGGGTGAGCGTGCAGGGTGAGGGTGCAGGGAGAGAGTGCAGAGCGAGGTCTATCCACGACAAGGAGAAAGGGCATGAACATGACGATAACTGCAATCACGAACGCAGCGGTATTCGACGGAGAGAATACGATCGGCATTAAAACAGTTGTGGTAGAAGATGACTTGATTACCGGGTTATCAAGTTCGGAAGCGAGCACACCAGGCGGCATTGAGAGCATTGTCGACGGTAGCGGCTGCACGTTGCTGCCGGGACTCATCGACTCCCACGCCCACCTCTATGATCGCGTCGCCGATCTGGAAACCTGCGCGAAAAACGGTGTTACCACGCTACTCGATATGGGCAATCGCGACTACCGTTTCGTGGACAGGTTGCGTGAGGTGCCCCGTGCCGCCAGTGTTTTCAGCGTGCTCGGTGTGGCCTATGCTCCGGGCAGTACCATGCTCAAGGCAATGTATTTTCCAGAGGACTGCGGAGTGAAGGACAGTGTTGACGCGATTCGTTTTGTCGATGATCAGGTGGATCGTGGCGCCGATTTTATCAAAATCATCCTGGAAGACCCCATGCAGAACAACGGCATCAAGTGGCCTTTTGAAGTCGCAAAAGCCCTGGTGGATCGGGCACACGAAGCGAAAAAGCTGGTCATAGCACACGCGGTGACACCCGACAGTTACCTTGAGGCCCTGCAATTCGGGGTGGACGAGATATCCCACGTACCTTTTGTGCCACTTCCGCAAAGTACCCTGGATGAGCTTATCGCCCATAAGGTAACCATCGTCCCAACGCTGACGATGATGTCTACGATTGCCCAGAAACTCAATGAGTCCTTTGGTATTCCGATAACGGCGGATTTCTGTTTCAAGACGGTGGCAGAGTTCCACAGGGCTGGTGTGAATATACTCGCAGGTACTGACGCCAATTTTGATGACCCGCCGTCAATGGCGACGCCTATGGTCTATGGCAGTTCGCTCCACAGAGAGCTGGGATACCTCGTGCAGGTCGGGCTCGGCCCACGAGAGGCGCTTGCGGCAGCTACCTCCCGACCGGCAGATTTCTTCGGGCTGAGCGATAGAGGGAGAATTGCCGTCGGTAAGCGCGCCGACCTCTACCTGTGCAAAGGCAATCCGAGTGAGGAGATAGCTGATATCTGCAAGGCTGTGCAGGTCTGGGTTGCCGGGGAGGAAGTGCTATGACCATCTCGGAAAAGGAAAACATCCTCAGGCATTACAAGCATGTGATGCCTGAGCATTATCCAGATTTGAACTACCTGCATACGATCATGGGTTATGGCTTTTTGGAGCGCGCCCTCGAGCCGGAGATCGTGGCCCTGCTTGGGCTGGAGCCGGACAGATATGACCAGTACACGGTGTCGCGTAAAGACTGGTTTGGTGTCGACTATCTCCATGTGGAGGGCATTGGCTCGATGCCTTCTCCTGACCGGCCTCCCGTTGTCACCGACATCTGCAGATGGCGTGAGCAGCTTGTCTTTCCCGATCTGGATGCCTACGACTGGGCACAGGCGGCTCAATTTGACCATGTAGATCGGGTCGATCGCGAGCATAAGGCTTTCAGCGTATTGGTACAGGCTGGCATCTACGAACGCTTCCACTCGTTGTTGGGCATGGAGGAGGCACTGATTGCGCTGCTGGAAGAGCCAGAAGCATCGGCGGAGCTCTTGGGGGCGATATGCGAGCATAAGCTCAAGCTGTTCGCGCGAATCATCGAGCATTATCAACCGGATATCATCCGCCAGCACGATGATTATGGTTCTCAGGTCAGTCTGCAGATGAGTCCAGCACTGTGGCGGGAGATGATCAAGCCAAATCTGGCACGGATGGTCGAATTCGTCCATTCTGCAGGTCTTCGCTATGAGCAGCATTCCTGCGGAAAGATCGAGGCGATTATCCCTGATTTCGTGGAGATTGGTATAGACAGTTGGCAGGGCATGCACATCAATGATGTGCCTATGCTGAAGCAGCTTACCGGTGACAGGCTGAACTACCACATGAGTCTGCCGATACAAAGCTACGTGGCTCGCGACGCCGCTGGCAACCTGAACGAGGAAGAGCTTCGCAGAGAGGTTCGGGAGTTGGTTACCGCCTGCTCGAAGGGCGGCTTCTATTTTGCCGTAACGGCTACTGCCGATCCCGGTTGGTGGGGGACTGCCGTTCTCAATGATGAGTTGGGCAAGGTCGGAGCGACCATCAGGTATCAGTGATGGAAGTGCGGCGGCGGGGCAGGGCGGAAATGCGGCGAGTGTGGCAGCGGCAGGGAAACGTGACGAATGCGGTGCGGGATGGAAGTGCGGCGAGTGCGGCGCGGGGTGGGTGTACGGAGGGGCAGCGGTCCACTCGATACCTTAGAACAATCAAGGAGGAGGATACTCATGCGTAAGGTAAATGTGAGCGAACTTATTGCCAAGGCAAAGCTCAACCGGTTTTTCATCACGGTGTTTCTGGTGACACTGCTGGTCTTTGTTGCCAATGGATACGGGCAGGGAGTTTTTGGCGTGGCGATGCCCAACATCCTCACCGACCCCACCGCACCCACCAATGACGCCGTGGTTTTAGGGCTTGTGGTCACCTGTACGCTGGTCGGTATGTTTTTTGGTAGTTTGGTCTTTGGCGTTGTGGCAGATAAAATTGGCCGCCCCAAGACCCTTGCCATCTGCATGGTTCTCTTTTGCGCTGGGAACGGATTGATTGGGATTGCCAGCACCGAGGCAGAGTTCTTTATCTATCGTGTTGCTGCTGGCTTTGGTCTGGCCGGTGTGGTGCCGGTCTGTTTCGCAATCGTATCTGAATACTCACCGCTCAAGCATCGCGCAGCCCTGACCTCCTATGTTTCCAGCGGTGTGCCCATTGGCCAGATTATCGCACCGCTCTTGGCGATGTTGATCCTGCCTGTTGGCGGCTGGCGTTGGATGTTTCTTACGGCGTTCCTTCCCCTGGTGTTCATCGTATTGGTCTTTGCCTTTTTGCCGGAATCAATGGAACGACTGGTTGGGCAGAAGCGTTTTGACAAAGTAAAGCAGATCTTGAAGAAAGCCGTGCCTCTCTTTGGCGCCGCCGATGATGATGAGTATGTAACCGCGAGCTCTCAGGTCGGCAAGACAAAGTCATCGCTCGCAGATCTCTTCAAGGGCGGTATGGCGCGCACCACCCTGCTTTTCTGGGTTGCCTTTATCTGCATGATGTTTTTTACCTACGGTATGTCAACCTGGCTCCCACAGATGATGATTCAGGCAGGATTTCCGGTTGCAAACTCACTCATCTTCATGTTCCTCTATACCGCTGGGTCGGTGCCCGGTATCTTTGTTTCCGGTTTGTTGGTTGGCAGGCTGGGGTATAAGAAATGCACGTCACTCTACATTGCGATCGTTGCGATCTCGATGATGCTTCTTGCTCTGCGCCCTGATGTACTCATCATGTATATCCTGCTCTTCCTCTGCGGCTGGGGCCTCTTTGGCTCGATGGCGATCATCTATACCTACCTGTCTATCTCCTATCCCATTGTCGTTCGCAGCACCGGTGTTGGGTTTGCTGCGGGAATCGGACGTATCGGTGGTTCGATTGCGCCCATGGCCGGAGGCTTCCTGGCGGCGGCTGGTACACCGCTGGCAGTCAACTTCCTCTTCTTTGCGGCCTTTGCGGTAGTTGCCTGCGTTGCGATTATTCTCACGAAAGGCAAGGTGGCGGATTAGCCTCGTTTGTGAGCATGACGCCCCGAGTACAGAGATGATCTCGGGGCGTCGATCAGGAGAAGTTGACGAATGGGGAGAAGGCGGTCCTGATCGACGCTCAGAACAGCTCGTAACAATTGTTGTTGAAAACGCACTTGAACCTGCAAGTTGCATCAGACGGCGACAGCCAAACGACAGCTCGTGCAGCCCGGCATGTCGGTGCGACCGTTAACTGAACTACTTGCAGCGCGCGGCATATCAGACGCTCTCTGCCTACCCACTGTCTGACCTCGAGGGCAAGAGAGGGTGTGGTAGAATCGCCTGCGATGTTGCCTGCGATGTTGCTTACGGTATCGCCTACGCCATCGCCTGTGGCAAACGCAGAGCAGAGTGGATAGGTTCTGTGCCCAAGGGGATGTCCGAGAAAACGATACACCCCAGGAAGGAGTGTCATGAGACTCAAAAAGTGGGGGGGGGGGGGATTTTCATAGCTTCCTGACAGGGGTGACACGATGGAGATAGAATTATTATCTGAATATATCCAGCTATCAAGAACCTTGAACTTTACCAAGACAGCGCTGACCCTCAACATCTCACAACCCGCCTTGAGCAATCACATAATGAAGATAGAAAAAGAAGTTGGCGCCAGCCTGATTGACCGTTCGAGCGGGAAATCCAGGTTCACGATTGCTGGGCGCGAGTTCCTGGAATGCGCCGTCGAGATTACCAGCATCTACAATAAGTTCAAAACCCGCTGCAGTCTGGGCGAAGTCTCTGACTCGAATCACTTCGTAGTTCAGGTGTTGCAGCATGCAGACACGATCACCTTTCATCTACTCAATCGGATTCGAAGTTTTAAAGAGGTACATCCCGGAGTTGTCGTTGATATCAGCGAATCTCTTGCCTTTGATGCGGTGGAAAACATCCGCAAGGGTATCGTTGATTGCGGATTTTATGCTATCCGTCGACATGAGCCCAGGATCGAAGAAGGCTTGATTGCCGTACCCCTGCATGAAGAGGAGTTTGTGGTCTGGCTTGATGTCGATTCTCCCTTGTTTAAAGCCGAAACACTTTCGCCCAGAGATCTTGCAGGTTCAACCGTTCCCGTCTGGGTTGGTTCAAGCGCGAACGATTTTGAGAATACCTACACCGAACTTTTTGAGGATTACGATACAGAAGTTGAATACAGTCCGCGCTACTGCACCTCCAGGGAAGATTTCTTCTTGAACAGGATCCGACCAAAAGATGTGGTCATCCTGACCATGGGTAGCGAAGCGATCAGCTCAATCGGCGTGAGGAACGAGAGAGGTTTACGGGGCTTTAATCCCCCGGTATACGTTGACGCCTATATCGTTTTTCGAGATGAGAGCCATTGCCCAGCCCTGGAGAGCTTTCGCGAATTCCTTGTTGAGAACTACAACCGGTAAATGCGAGCAGAGCGCAGCAGGTAACCTGCTGCGCTCCCCCTGCCGTTCGCTCTCTGGCTACAGGCTTGCCAAATAGCTGACTACATTGGTTCCCGCAAGTCGCCCGGAGGTAAATGCCCAGCCCAGAGCACAACCGCCATACTGTGCGTATGGCTCAAGATTCGTATACAATACGCCGCCACTGTCATTGCCACAGGCGTAGAGTCCGCCTATCTTCGTCTTTCCGTCTGCCTGCAGTACATTGATATCTGTGTCCACATCCAATGCTGCAACGGTGGCAAAGGGCATGGCGTCTGTCCTTACCGCGTAATAGGGAGCCGCGTTAATCTGTGAGATGAGCATTTTCGGGTCTTTTCCGAATTCAAGATCCTCGCCACTCCTGCAAAACGATTCATAACGATCCACCTGATCTGCAAACGCAGATGCAGGAACGCCCATTTTCTCTGCCAGATCCTCAAGGGTATCGGCTTTATAGACGTATCCCCTGGCGATGGCCGTATCGAGTACTTCGTAAATTTGCGGAAGTGGCCTCGCGTTGGGAACTCCGCCCTGGCCAAATGCTCTGGTAGAAGCTTGATAGGTATCTGCTTCGCCGGGATAACCCTTATCGGCAAGATTGTCTACATAATCACTACCATAAATGGTGTACCAATGAGGGCCGGCGGACCAGAAAGCGAACGTCCCATTCTCGTTGAAGTGACGAACGCCGTCGGTGCCAACCGACAAGGCAGCTTCATTGATGCCCATCAAGAGGGGTATATCGTTTATTGACCAGATGTTTTTCTTCCTTGTATAGACATCCACTCCCTCGGTATAGTAAGCGGGGTAGTCAGTGATGTACTCGGCAGATGTCTTGTAGTGAACGCAGGGCGACATGTCGATGTTATAGGTACCAGCACCTTTATCGATAGCCGATTGAATCATCCGTCCCTTATTCTGATACATTCCCCATATCCGCCATCTGCCATTCAGTGGATACTCAGGATTCTGAATGACCATCTCTTGAAAATCCTGGTTACCGCCAAATCCACCACTGCTCAAAATGACCGATTTGGCGGCGATCGTATACTCTGTTCCATCTACGGTACTGCGAGCTTTTACACCGGTAACCTTGTTGGAGGCAGCATCATAGAGCAGTTCGTAGGCTTCTGTCTCAAGCAGGTACTTTCCGCCAAGGGCGGTAAAGTCAGAAATAATGCTGTCATAGTACTGTCCCACCGTTTCGGATCTTCCCCCAAACGTGTATTGAGGGTATTCGGCGGCATAGTCTTTGCCCGGATCCATATTCGCAATATGAACGTACTGTTGCTTGCAGAGCCATGTATTTGTCCCGAAGCCACCCATTGCATTCGTAAACACAAAACCATGATCAAACTGCAGCCAGTCAACGGTCTTTCCCGATTCGTCCATGAACAGTTTGACGCATTCTGGTTTACAGGGTGTGCCCTTTGAATACACCTCAAGCCAATTTGCATATAAACTGTCATAGTCACACCAGGGCACTCCATTGTTGTATTTTTCAAGATATCGCGGCGCATTGACGCTGAATGGCTCACCAGCCTGTGCGGCAGTTCCCCCGTATTTTCCTGCAACCTCAACGGCGAGAATGCTCACGGGCCTGCCAGCAGCCTTCATGGCCTCAGCCGCGGACATGGCTGCGGCACTGCCAGCGCCGCCCAGACCGCATATCACAAGATCGTATTCGAGTGTTTCAGTGTTGCTGGATGTCTCGGAAGCACCATAGAAATTATGTATGGCCGTTGGGCTGGCCCCTCCAGCGTACAAGGCTTTTTTGAGGGCTTTTTCTGTCGCGGATTTGATGCCAGCGCTGGAACCTGTTGCTCCAGAGATGGAGTCGAGAGTGACAGACTGCGCTTCAAGCATTCGAGGAATGAGATACTCCTCAACCTCTTTCAGCAGCAGTGTCTCTTCTCTGCAGAGGTCTTTGTCGATCACCTGGATTGCCTTCAGACTCTTTTCGTCTACATCGATCTGTACTCGAACAGGCTCTGTCCAGTTAAAGCCGAGGGATTCGCCAAAGTAGACCCCTGGCAGCATCTGCACTTCGCCGGGCTGTTCAAGAACGCCGGCGTTGTACAGGCATTCTTCAGTTGCACGAAATACCGCTCTACTGGTGGTCGTTGCGCCTGACACGGCGTCAACCCCAGCAAGGCCGTTGGCGTCTTTGATAAGGGGTGCCAGCACGGTAACGGCAACACCGCCCTTGGCGGCTGTTTCTCCTTCGTGGCTGATGGAGATATCAGTGATAACTCCCTTATCGATGCTGAGGTCAACGGTCACCAGGCCCAGATAGCCTTGCGATGAAGCGGAATATTCTCCGCTTGCTGCCGTTCCGCCCTCTGCTCCACCATTGCTGGAGGTCCCACACGCTGCCAAGCCTGTAGCAGCTACCCCTGCTCCGGCAAAGGCAGCTCCCTTGATAAACGACCGCCGCGACATTTCCTGCTGTTTGGGTTTTTCAAGCCTGTCTTCACTCTTCATCTCCAGCTCCCTTTCCTCCATCGCGCCCTCCCTTCCCTCTCATCATCAGGGCATCCATGCTTCAGGCGAACCATGGCCTCAAGATACCCCGCCATCGGCTTTGTTCCGATGTCTGATTATTGGAGGAGCATAACAGAAGGTAATCAGATTGTAGAAATAGCGATTTATCACACGTATGGGATGTGAGAGTGATGAGATTCATTGGGCAATTGTCCTTATATCATCACGCAATCGAATAGCCTTCATAACGAAGCCATCTGAAAACCGTACCCCTCAGAGAGATAGGGACAGGCAGGGAGGATGTTTTCTGTCTCACAATGGTGCCTCTCTGATGCCCAGATGGTGTCAGCCACTCTACTCGCATACAGTCATTGATTCGCTGTATTCCGTAAAGCAAGAAATGTTCTAATGTGGTATATTAGAATACATTGAAAGGAGTTCATTATGAGTTCATCGGATACTGCCTCCCTTAATACAAAGCTACCAGTTGATGAAAAAAAACTCTTTACCGAAACAGCCGCGTCTCTCGGTATGACGCCTTCCGCTGCCATCCGCGTTTTTGTATGCAAGTTCAACGAATATCAAGGATTCCCCTTTGCAGTGAGAAGGGCGGTCCCAATGAGCGATATTGAGCGAAGGGAAATAGAACTGCTCGATAAAGCCATTGACCTTGGGACGGCAGAAACCTACAAAAGCTTCTCCGAGCTACTTGCGGAAATTGATGCGGAGATTGTTATAGAAAATGAATCC
>JAIRXA010000045.1 GCA_031268525.1 Coriobacteriales bacterium
CGCGAGAGAAAGGTAACCATGATCAAGGCAATTGGCTTTCTGGAACTGAACAGTATCGCCAAAGGTATTGAGGTGGCAGACGCCATGCTCAAGGCGGCACGAGTCGAGATGTACCTCGCGACTCCCACCTGCCCGGGCAAGTACATCACCCTTGTTTATGGCGATATCGCCTCAGTGGAAAACGCTCTGAGGACGGGTATCCGGCTCGGCGGCGAAAACGTCGTCGACGATCTGGTGATACCGAATGTCGAAGAACAGATCTTCCCCGCCATCACGGGAACCTCCGAAATCGACCACCTTGACGCGATCGGTGTTATCGAAAGCCTGTCGATGGCCTCACTGATCGTTGCCGCGGATGCCTCAACCAAGGAAGCTGACGTCAAAATCGTCGAAATACGTCTGGGTTCGGGCATTGGCGGCAAGTCCTATGTCACCCTGACGGGCGATGTCGCCGATGTAAAGGCTGCCGTAGCAAGCGGGGTTGAGGCGATCAGGGACAGCGGGAACATTGTCTACTTCACGGTTATCCCCGCCCCCCATGAGGACTTCAAGAAACTACTGCTGTAAAGCTTATGAAAGAGCTTATAGGAAGATGGGAGGTACTGACGTGGACGAAGAGCTGGTCAAACAACTGAAGGTTCTGGTGCGCGAGGTCATCACCGAACAACTCGGCGAGCAGACTGGCGAGCAGGGTTTGCCGGAGGGCCGTGCACCCCGACCCCTGGAGATCGGCAGGGATACGAGCGGCTTTGCCGTCATCGGGGGAACAAACGTCGACTATGAGGTCTTTGATACCGGCAAGCCCGGCGACAAGGTCATGTTCCGTCAGCTGATGACCAGCGAGGAAAGTCCGAATCTTGCCTTCGGATTTCTCGATATCGAAGAGAGTTCCTTCGACTGGTTTTTGGGCTATGACGAGGTGGATTACATCCTGCGTGGCACCTGGGAGATCACCATCGATGGCACGAAGTATGTCGGACACGCGGGCGACACGATGTTCATCCCGAAGAATACGGCGGTGACCTTTGGCTCGCCCGACCACGCAACGGTGTTCTACACGGCCTACCCCGCTAACTGGGAAGAGCTGTGTGAAGAGCAATAGAATTGGCAGAAATTGGCAACAGGTAGAAAGCGGTAGCAGGGAGCACGTAGAAAGCAGCAGAGAGCACGTAGAAAGTAGCAGGTAGTGACACTTCGAGAAAGGAAGTAGAACATGGATAGCCAGATAGCTCTCGGAATGATCGAAACCAAGGGTCTGGTCGGCTCGATTGAGGCAGCAGACGCAATGGTCAAGGCGGCCAATGTCGTGCTCGTCGGCAAAGAACACGTCGGCGGCGGACTGGTCACCGTCATGGTGCGTGGCGATGTGGGGGCCGTCAAGGCTGCCACCGACGCCGGCGCCGCAGCGGCTGACCGCGTAGGCGAGCTCGTCTCCGTTCACGTCATCCCACGTCCCCATGCCGACGTGGAGAAGATCCTGCCGAAGCTGGCCAAGTAGAAGCTAGCCCGGTAGAAGCTGGCCAGGTAGAGTTAGCCAAGTAGAAGCTGGCCCGGTAGATCTACAAAAGATACCACGGCCTGCCCGGCCCCATCTGAAGGGCACACGCTCAGCTCAAAGATCGTGTGCCCACGTACGTAAGGACGCCCATTATGCCCGAAGACGCACATCTCCAGCGCGTCATACAGGAGTATGTTCCTGGTAAACAGGTAACGCTGGCACATATCATCGTCAATCCGGACGACAGCATCTATCGCAAGCTCGGGCTTGACGAGAATGCTTCATCCATCGGCATTCTCACGATTACCCCGAGCGAAGGCGCGATCATCGCGGCGGATGTCGCCTTGAAGGCTGGAGACGTGCAGATCGGCTACATCGACCGCTTCAACGGCTCACTGGTCATCACCGGCGACGTCGCCTCGGTGGATGCGTCGGTTCGTGCGGTGCTTGAGCAGTTACAGAAACTGCAGGGCATGGCAATTCCCGAGGTGACCAGAACGTAATGCCCAAGGCGATGTTCATTGGCGCGTCGGGTTGCGGTAAGACGACCCTTTACCAACGGCTCTATGACCTTCCCTTAAACTTCAGTAAGACACAGGCGCTGGAGTTCAACGGACAGATCATCGATACCCCCGGAGAGTATCTGGAGAACCGCAGCTACTACTCGGCCTTGCTCGTCACCTCGATGGAGGTCGAACTTGTAGCGCTGGTCATGGACTGCACCGACACCCAGACGGTCTTTCCCCCAGGGTTCGCGCGCATGTTCACACGACCAGCCGTCGGCATCGTCACAAAGATCGATCTGCTCGACGAAAACGCGAAAAGCTCGTATGCTGAGGACTCGCTGAGGCTGGCGGGCGTAGAACGCCTGATACGTACCAGTGCCTATGCGTTGGTCGGCATCGAGGAATTGAAGGGACTGCTGGGTCTGTGAAGCTTGTTATCGTAGAAGACAGTCAGATCATCCGTCTGGATTGTCGGCAAATGCTTGAGCTGGCGGGTTTTGAGGTGCTCGGCGAGGGCTCCGATGGACTCGATGCTATCAACCTCTGCAAATGGCTGCACCCCGATGTCGCCCTGCTCGACATCGAGATGCCCAACCTCGATGGCATCAGTGCCGCAAGGCAGATACTCGCGGATAAAAGCTGTCATGCCATTGTTTTTCTCACGGCCTATTTTGAGGACAAGCTGATCCGCGAGGCCATGGAGCTCGGCGCTTTTGGCTATCTGGTCAAACCCCTTGACGAGAAGACCCTCGTTTCGACGATCCAGGTCGCCTACGCCAAATCGCTTGAGAGCAAGGATCTTGAGGAGCGACTCGACGAGCTCGCTCAGAAACTCGAGGACCGCAAGGTCATCGAGCGAGCCAAGGGCCTGTTGATGAAACGCGATGGTATCGACGAAGACGCCGCCTACTCCCTGCTGCGTACCCTGAGCATGGAAAAGCGTTGTTCCATTCGCCGCATCGCCGACCTGCTGATCACCGGCCTCGAAGGCGCTCGACCCGAAAGCGCTCGGCCCGAAAGCGCTCGACCCGAAGGCAGGCGGGAGGGCAGTCGGCAATGATTGAGGATCGCGAGCGGATTTTCATCGAGCACAGCTGCCGGGACTATGGCAAACTCAACGACACATCCATAGGAGTCATCCTCGATGTCGCGAAGATGCTCGACCTGTTCAGCCATATCAGCGACTACGAAGCTTTCATCGACATCAAGGTCACCAACGATGACCTGATGTTCGTTGTCGCCGAGCATCTGACCGAGAAGTCCTACTACGAATATTCCTATCTGGGCGATTTTATCTACCGCGAAAACGAGCCTGCGGTCTTTGAGGCCTGGGAGACGGGCGCGGTCGCCGAGTCCATCGGTATCAGCATCAACAAGAGCAACGGTGGCAAGATCATCACGAATCAACGCGCCATTCCCATCCGCAGTGGTCAGGAAGTCGTCGCGATCCTCATTCTGGAGAAATCCATCGACATCAACGGCGAAAAACCCGCGCCGACGCTCGCACGCTCCAGCCAGATATCCGACATCATGCTCATGCTGATGGAGGTCGTGAGCACCACGCTCGACCTGCAGATACATGAAGGCGTGATGTTTTTTGATCACGAGGGCAAGCTGCTCTACGCAAACAAGTACAGCGAGGATCTCTATCGGAGTTTTGGCTATACCTCGATCCTCGATCGCCATTTCGATGTGCTCAATCTCACGTCGAGACCCTTTGCCGATCTGCTGGAAGCCTTCGCGCGTGAGCACTCACCTACCTTTGAGGTCAGTTTCTTCTCCGAGGAAACCGTCGTGGTTGGTTCGCGTTGGTTTCGCATTCGCTTCGCGGTGCTGGCAAGCCTGTCTTCCGTCGTCATCATGTTCGTTGACGACATCACGCAGACCAAGCGCTTTGAGAACGGCAACAAGGGCTATCTGGTCACAAACCGCGAAATGCAGCATCGCATCAAGAACAACCTGATGACGGTAGCCTCACTGCTGCGTCTGCAGGCGCGCCAATGCGACAACGATCAGGCGCGCGAGATCATCGACCTCGGCGTGAACCGCATCCTGTCCATCTCGGCGACCTTTGAGTTGCTTGCACGTGGGGACAGCACGGCGGTGCCTGTGCTCGATGTTCTGCGCAGCATTCGCGACAACCACATGGCCCAGGTTGCGAACACGGGGCTCGACCTGCAGATCACCGTCTCCGGCGAGGACTTTCTCCTGAACAGCGAGAAATCGACGACCCTCGGTCTGGTGGTCAACGAGCTGGTACAGAACGCTGTCAAGCATGCCTTCGTCGGTCGCGACCGGGGCGTGGTCGAGATATCAACCGCCAGCGACGGCGGGGCTCAGATCGTCCGCGTGCGCGACGATGGTATCGGCTTCGATACCGAAGTGGAGCCGGACGGCGGCTTTGGCCTGACCATCATCAAGGGCTTGGTGCTCGAAAGCCTCCACGGTAGGGTCACCATCGAGTCCAACGAGAGCGGTACGACGGTTTCGCTGGCGTTTCGCCAGATCGATGAGGGTCGGCGCGAAGCTCGGCGCTGAGTGTCGCGTGAGAGTCGGCGAGGCAAGACAAAAGGAACACAAAAGGGACGGAACACAAAAGGGACGGGGTATTTTGTGTTAGCATTATAAAAGTACGGCGCTGAATCGCACAACTCCCTTTCCTGACACAAAATACCCCGTCCCTTTTGTGTTCCCCCCTTTTGTGTTCCTTTTGTGTTCCCACAGACTAACCACCTATCGCGACTTTGTTGATCACCTCGCCGGCCAGAAAACTCGTGTATCATGTCAACAAGTTCTCGTGGGCGCTCATGGCAACAGGGGTTTGCGGAATCGTCATTGGCGCCATCACGAGGGATAATGCCCCCATAGCTCTGATAGCCTTTATGTTCATCCCTGGTATCGTTGGAGTGGCGATACGCCTTATCTCCTACATTGTATGGAGAGGCATGGATGTAGCAGACACGCTGAAAAAGAAATGAGGGGAAGTCGATGATTAAAGGGAGGGAATGATGATTGAGTTTCTGGTTGCAGCCGCGGTGGCATTCGGCCTCTGTTGGGTATGGGTAGGTGGCTACATTGCCGATTTTTTCATCTGGATCATCTCAAAGCTGACGCCGGATACTTCCGATGAGAAGCTTATCGCCTTCGTCGCTGCAGGTATCTTTCTAATCATCGGTATTATTGCGGCCGTCACCCAGGGTCAGGAGAGCGGTGCGATTATCGGTGGCGCCATCGTGGGTGTCGGTGCCTATGTTGCCGTCCGGCTACCAGGCAAAATCCGTGTAAAGCGCGAGAATAAAGCCGCAAAATCTGCGGCCCGTGCGGAGCAGGCCAATCTACAGACCGCGCAGCCCCTGCAAGCCGCTCCAACCATGCAATTCGGGCAGCCTGCGCAAGCTGTTTCGCCCCTGCAGGCCGGGCAACCCGTGCAGGCCGCTCCGCCCTCACACTTCGTTCCGCCCGGGCAAGCTGCTCCGCCCACACAATTCACTCCGCCCGTGCAGGCATCCATCCCTTTGGTGCCCGGCCAGACACAAGCCCCTGTCAGCCCAAGCGGCTATCCGACGGACAGGCAGTGAAGAGAGAGACAAAAGGCAATGAGTAGGAGGTTTGGAGAATGAAGAGAATAGTCGTCAGGCTGACCGCACTATCAATCATCATGGCACTCACCCTTACGCTGACTTCGTGTAGTGGTGGGCTGAGCGGCACCTATTACGCGTACGACGAGGTCTCGGCCACCTTCTATGGAGAGAAGATAGACTCGATTACCTTTGAATCTTTTGGTGAAGCGGAGATGAGGACGTACGGCCCCGCCGGACTTACCACCTGGAAGGACTGTACATACACCCTGAGCAACGGCGGCAGCAGCATCACCATCCTTGCAGAGTGGAATTATACCGACAGGCATGAAGAAACGTACTCATTCAGCAGGTCATCTGACACCATCTTCATTGACGGCCGCGAGTTCGGTACTTTAAGAGGCGTGGGCTCGGGTCCTATTCCCTCTTAGGTGACCCTGCTGGATGCCACACGGTCGATAACCGAGCCAAGCCGAAGCATCGAAACGAGGACGTCAGGCTGAATAAGACGAGAGACGGTGGGCGAACATCAGTCCGCCCACCGGAGCACGTAAATCCTCTCTCCTGCGCGGGCGGTCAAAGCCCGCCCCTACGAGCGAATGCACGACTACCGAGACAAAAGGCAATCGACACCCTTTGTCCCGGGACATAAAAACGAACGTCCCTATTCGTCCTATTTGTCCTATCTGCCCTGTGTCCTCCTACCCTATCCGTCCTGCTGTGCAGGCTGCTTGAGGGCTATACTGTGTATATGGGACTACTTGATTTCATCATCGTTACCGTCTGCGGTTTTGGCATAGGTGCATTCTCTGGCATGTTTGGCATTGGCGGCGGCGGCCTTATTGTGCCCTTGCTGCACATGGCATTTGGTTTACCGATTATTGCCGCCACCTCGACCTCGCTTTTGACGATTGCTCCCACGGGTATCTCGGGCTCGATAAAACACATCCGACAGAAAACTGCATCGCTCAAAACTGGGCTGCTCATAGGCGGTTCTGGCGCTTTTGCCTCGGTGGGAGGCTCCCTGGCTGCAGATAGCCTGCCCGAGTACCTGATTGTCGTATTGACAGTTGCCGTCATCCTCTTTTCGGTGGGCATGATGCTGTGGGCGCAGATCAAGGGTGGCGATTCTGATACGACAGCGAACCCAGAAGAAAGACTCTCCCGTAACGCCACGTCTTTAGAGAAGCACCAACAAAACAAACTTATCTCCTTGGCCCTCCCCCTGTGTATTGGTCTTATTGCCGGAGGTATCGCAGGCATCGTGGGCGTAGGCGGCGGCTTTATCATCGTGCCCTTTTGTGTGGTGTACCTTGGCTTCTCCATGAAGAAAGCTGCGGGGACCTCGCTCATTGCCATAGCTATTATCGCTGTGCCGGGCATTGTTACGCATGCTCTGGCGGACCACATCTGGTGGCTTTACGGTCTGGCAATCATTATTGGCACCATACCTGGGGCGCAACTGGGTGCCTGGCTCATAGCCAGACTGCCAGAACGCCCCATGCGCTTTGCCTTTGCCGGGCTGCTCCTGATTGTGGGCGCGATGATGCTCTTGCAGGAGTTTCTGGGCTAGAAAATATGACCGATGATTCGGTCATATTTTCTAGGGAAAGTGCCGAGTAATTGAGCCTTTGATGACTCGGGCTATCATCGGAGACGTCATGTCATAAGACAAAAGCAAGACAAGGCAGGACATTCGCCTTTTGTTTTGTTTTGTCTTGTCTTGTCTTATCCTCTGCCCATGCCTCGCTGTCCCTGCCTGAAAAAGGCCGCTGGCGATGTCTGCCCTGTTGATTCTCAGTAAAACGCCTGATTGCGTACGAGATTGACGTTAGTAGCGGGTTAGCATCAACTAACTTTCATAGCTCAATCTAAACCACCTGCTAGATAAATTGTCTATTGAAGAAGCTATTTAAGCGACAGCCCCTCCGCACCCCCTAAATCGCTACTAACGTCAATCTCGTACAGAAAGGGGGTGATTCTCTGCAAAAGCGGAGAAGCGAGGCGGGTTTTGTACGATGTGGGAATGTAGACAGTGTGTTCCTTGTCTACAGTTGGGTTTTCACACGGCCTGACGTGTAAAGTGTCACGTCCCCCTGTCACCCTCTTTTGCCTGACTTCTTGCCGATAACGGTATACACCAAGCCTGTCAGTTTCTTTGTATCTATGACCTGAAAACCGTTCCGTATCATCATTTTCGCAATGCCGTTCATGCCCTCAACACGGCAGTCGCCACTTTTCAGACGTGGAAGGATAAGGTGGTTCTCAATCCAGCCGCCGATACCGCCCATCCCCGTATCGGACAGCAGGTAAATTCCGTCCGGCTTCAATACGCGCAAGGCTTCTTTCATGGCGTTGTCGGGGTATGGGTAGTGGTGAAAGCTCTGAATGCAAGTCACCACATCAAAACTGCCATCTTCGTATGGCAGTTTGTCTGCTGTTCCGAGAACAAAAGTGGAATTGGGGATATTCTTTTCCCCCGCCACACGGAGCATTTCATCCGACAAATCCAAACCGTGATAATCGGCGGGCTTCTGCCCTATCAGGAGTTCTAGCAAATAGCCGGTGCCGCACCCAACATCCAGCAGGGATTCATATTTGAAATCTCTCAGGTATTCGGCGGTATGCCTACAGCTTACCTTTGGCATTTTAGAGTAATACATGGTATCGGTTTCATCGTATATCGCAGCCTGCTTATTGAAATGCTCTTTTGACAGGTTTTCAATATCTTTCATCTTTACTACCTCAAAATAAGTTAGCATCGTCTAACTGCGACTATATCAGGTGACGGGGGGACGTGTAAAGTATCCGCTCTCCTGTAACCTGTCTGCCGCCTCTGCCGCCCAATGTCGAATGTGGGCGCGAATGTGGGCGCTGGCGGGCGCTGGCGCTGGCGCTTGTAGTCAGCTCAGAATTTTTTTGGAGACAAGTGTGGTCTGAACGAGTATACTGGGGGCAATACAGCGATTCGCGATGCAGCGAACCGTGTTTAAGCGATGCGGCTTAAGGAGATACCGCTAGGCGGTATCAAAATCTTGGGCCGTTTTTTTTTTCTCGCAAAAAACAAAGGGCACGGGTATACGGGAGACTGCGGGTTTTGCCTGCACCGACGAGACGGGCGACGAGAGGCAAGCGCTGGTGGAAAACTTCACCAAACAGGAAATCCTGAGCGTCGGGATCGATATCGGAACATCAACAACCCAGTTGGTGTTCTCAAAGATCCTGCTCAAGAATCTGGCCTCTGCCTTCAACATCGCACGTATCGCCATCATCGGCAAAACCATCATCTATCGCAGCGAGATATACTTCACTCCCCTCACCCCCGATGACCGCATCGACATGGACGCGGTCATGAAGATCATCGACCGCGAGTTTCGCCGCGCAGGCATAGACAAGACTGACATCGATATCGGCGCCGTCATCATCACGGGCGAAACAGCACGGCGCGCCAACGCACGAGAGGCAGCGGCCAAGCTCAGCGGCTATGCGGGCGATTTCGTCGTTGCGACCGCTGGGCCGGAACTGGAGAGTATCATCGCCGGCAAGGGGGCCGGAGCCGACAAATACTCCGAAGAGCACAAGGCGGTTGTCGCCAATATCGACATCGGAGG
>JAIRXA010000131.1 GCA_031268525.1 Coriobacteriales bacterium
GGGAAGCTCCTCAAAAACAGATGCCTGCACGTCGTCGAATCGGTGAAACTGACGCTCAAACAACTCGATGAGCTCCTGTTGAGAGTGGATGAGGAGCTTGCGATAGATGCTATGGGTATGGCTCTTCACTGTTTCTTCAGAAACAAAGAGTTCTTTTGCTATGGTCTTCTTGTTTTTTCCGCGTACCAGATGGGAAAGTGTCTCAGCCTCGCGTTGCGAGAGTTCATTTGATGTCGCAAGAGAATGACACGCAAGGGCTATGTCATCTTCGTATAACTCATTTGAGCCCGGTCGCGCAAGGCCCCAGGCTGTTTGATAGTTACGGTTGCTCATGAGGAGCAGAGCAGCGATCAGGATCACAAAGGTCAAAACAAGGAACAGACGCACAAAAGCCATAGGATTGGCAGCAAACTGATAGGTAAAGTTGCTCGTTACTATGCCAACGAGTTGGCCAAACATGAAGGCGCAGGTGGGCAGGGCAACGACCCAGGTCGCAGGCAATCTGAAATTCTTCGTGAGATAGGAGCAAAGGCCCCACATGAGTAAATGCAGATAACAAAAGCCCATGAGCTGTAGTGAGCTTCCCAGCTGAAACGTGGGGTAGAACAGTGCGATGAGCATCGAGCCCAAGGCGACGAGTGAGAAGCCCACTTGATATATCAGGTGGTTGAAATCCATCTTGACGGCAACGGCAGTGATGAAAAGGAGAAGGGCAGACAGAGCGTAGCTGATGAGGAGAGCGGTATTATTTTCGTAGTCGAGATCCGCGAACAAGCCCAGCAGAATGCCGAGTGAAAGACCGTGAAGCAAGGCTGTGATCAAGAATTTTATGGGGATATTGAGTTTTGCGTTCAGGCCATGTTCGAAGAAGGGCTTGCGAGGGAATTCCTTTTGCGAGTGGATCATGCAAAGCGCCATAGGCACGGGAACTACAAAGATGATGGCCAGAAAGGCGATGGGAGGAAGCTGTGAGACGAGCGCTGTTATCAGGGCGGCGCCCAAGAAGGCAACGATGCCGTGGAACAAGACCTGACGCGGCCCGTGCTCGCCAAAGATACGTCCCCATTCGATGCACAGACAGGCAGTAGTGATCCCTGCGCAAAGCGAGCTTATGCTGTAGAGAAGAATGGTGCTCACGGTGATGATGCCCGACTGCGTCGTGAGAGCTTGCGAATCAAACAGCGAGGTCGGCCAAGCCGATTCCAGCCAAAAAATACCCGTCAGAATGCTCGCCATCATAAAACCAGCAAGCACGCCGATGTACCAGGGATGCCTGAACACCTTGTTGCTTCGTTTGAACCAAATTCCCAAGACAAGGTAGGCCAAGACGCTTACCGCTATAGGGCCGATGATACTCGGTATGGTCGTATCCGGCGAAAGTCTGACCAGTGGGTAAAGCAGGGGACTTTGAAACCCTATGTTTATCCATATCCAATAGAGCATGAGTCCGAGACACAACAGAGGACGCTGGCGAATACTACCCGCAAGCTGCAAGATCATCATCCGTCGCTCAGAGTGCTTATTGAGTATATGCTGTTGCGTCAGACCGAATCACCCCAGATTCTCATCGGTGCTTCCTCAGTCGATACTCACAAGCTCTACGTCAAAGGTCAGGGTGGCATTTGGCGGAATGGGGCCCGAGCCAGTCTCGCCATAGGCCATGTTTGGCGGAATGACCAGTTGGCGTTTGCCGCCCACCAGCATGCCAGGGATACCCTGCTCCCAGCCTGCGATAACCCCGCCGGTTCCGAGGGTGAACTGGTGGGGGGTGCCACTGTCATAGCTTGACTCGAAGATCGTACCGTCTTCGAGATAACCGATGTAATGTACGCTTACGGTATCGCCGACCTTGGCTTCTTCGCCGGTGCCGACCTGGGTATCGACGATCACCATCTCGCCGGTAGAGGCGGGCGTGTCGCCGCTGGCCTCGCCGTCGGTGGGCTCATCGGTGGCAGCTGGATCGACGGCCTGCTCCGCCAGAGTCATATCCACATCGTAGGGTAGGCCTTCAGGCATCGGATTGATGACGAGCTTGTCAGACGTGCGCAACCCATCAAAATAAGCCTGCTGTTCAGCGGCCTGATTGCTTTGTGCAACGCTCTCGGTAAGCATCGTTACGATATCTTCGGGAACGGCAGCGAAGTCGACCGTACCATCATCATTAGCTACGAACTCGTCAGTGCACTTGATGATATAGATGCCTCCTTCGGTCTCCACCAGGCCAGAAGTCTGCCCGACAGACAGCCCATCGAGGGCTTCGAGGTACTCCTGAGAAACCGCGGCGAAGGCGCTCCAATTCATATCGCCGCCGTTTTCTTTTGTCGCAACATCATCGGAATACTCGCCGGCCAGCGCCCCAAAATCCTCGCCCGCTTCAACGCGGGTAAGCGCTTCTTCGGCACGAGCGCGTGCTTCGTCAGCCGCCGCCTCATCAGCGATTGTGAACAGGATCGCGGAGGAACGCTTGCCAGCATAGAAGCCGGCATTAGCGCTCACGTATTGCTCGACTTCCTCGGCAGTCGGCTCAGACGCGGGTACCTTGGCTGTCAGCAAGGCCGTCACGACGCTCTGCGCTTCAAGGTATCGACGATAGGAATCTTCAGAGGAGAAGCCATTCTGCTTGAGGTAGTTGGCCCAGGCGGCAGCGCCCTCATCGCCTTCGCCAAGCGAGGCCTTCTGGGGTTCGATCTGCTCGTCAATAGTGGCTACGTCTGGCTCGATTCCGACTTCTGCCGCCTCCTGAAGAACGAGAAGCGACATCGCGAATTCCTCCCTGATAACATCTTCACGCAGGGATTCCGGCGTAAACCCAGCTCCGGCGAGTAGTTGTGCCCAAGCCACATCGTCCATCTTCTCACCGGTCGACTGGTCAATCATGAAGGTCTCGATCCGGGCGGTAACATCAGCCTCCATGATATCGACGCCGCCAACCGTCGCGGCAACGCCCGAACTCGTCTCGCTGGTCGAGCAGCCCGCAAGGGAGACGGCCAGCATCGTAGCAAGCAGGACCGCGCCCATACTTCTCACTAACTTCATGTGGATCCTTTCTCTTTTTCTCCTGTGCTCTCAATGCGCTCTCTTGGAGCGCGGGAGTGTTGGAGTGCCCTACGCACGCCCCCCGAGGATTATAAACCATACTACACAAACCCCTATTCTCTCATACTTCCCTTTAATTAGCCTGAAATTCCTCGAATCTTCGCGGCAACCGTTACGCAATCGTACGTTTCAGGCTGTTGAGCCGTTACCTACGTTTAGCGATACTGTTTGGGAGGACTAACACAGGGCTTTGATAAAACGATGGGGAAGAGGGTCGGAATGCTCCAACTCACGAACGTGCGTAAGGTGTACAAGACGGCCGGCTTTGAGCAGATGGCGCTCGATGATGTGAGCATGGCCTTTCGCGATAATGAATTCGTCGCTATTTTGGGACCTTCGGGTTCGGGCAAGACAACACTTCTCAACATCATCGGCGGCCTGGATCATTACGACTCCGGCGACCTGATCATCGACGGAGTGTCTACCAAGCGTTATCGGGATCGCGACTGGGATACCTACCGTAACAACCGCATCGGCTTCGTCTTCCAAAGCTACAACCTCATCCCACACCAGACGGTGTTGGCGAATGTCGAACTGGCCCTCACGCTGTCCGGCGTGAGCAAGGCCGAACGTCGTGAACGCGCTTTACGAGCTCTGGACGAGGTCGGGCTGACCGAGCATGTGCGCAAGAAGCCCAACCAGCTCAGCGGAGGGCAGATGCAGCGTGTGGCCGTGGCGCGCGCGCTGATCAACGACCCTGAGATACTGTTAGCCGACGAACCGACCGGCGCGCTTGATTCCAAGACCAGTGTCCAGATCATGGATCTACTCGTTCGTATCGCCAATGAGCGTCTGGTGGTCATGGTTACCCACAACCCCGATCTTGCTGAAGAGTACGCGACGCGCACGGTCAGTCTATCGGATGGTAACATCGTCTCCGACAGCAACCCCCTTGTCCTGTCAGAAGCTCCTGTGAATGTGGTGGAGACGGTCAAGCACTCGGGCATGTCCTTTCTTACCGCAATCACCCTGTCCTTCTCAAACCTGATGACCAAAAAGGGCCGCACGCTGATGACCTCCTTTGCCGGCTCGATCGGCATTATCGGCATTGCCGCAATCTTGGCTTTGGCCAATGGGGTGAACAACTATATCAAGACAGTCGAAGAGGACACCTTATCCATCTATCCCCTGACCATCAATTCCACGGGTTTTGATCTGACCTCGCTGCTTGTGATGGGATCTGGGGCCGGCAGCAGTGACGACGAGGACGCAGGTGCGGCGAGCGCCGCGACTGACACCTCTGAGGAGCGGAGCGTCTTTGAGGAGCTGGCGGATGCCGCCAGTGGGCAGACGGAGCAGGATACCTCGACCAGCGCACGCGAGACCAAGATGCTGACGACGATGTTTAACTCAGTACAGAATAACGACCTCAAATCGCTCAAGACTTTCCTCGATGGAGGCGGCGATGGCATCACACAGTATGTGACCCAGATTCAGTATTCCTACGACCTGGTGCCGCAAATATATTCCTCGGACACCAGCAACGGGGTACATCAGGTCAATCCCGACCAGTCCTTTGCGGCGCTGGGCCTGGGTTCAGGAACAAGCTCAAATTCCCTGATGAGCATGGGCATGAGCACCGATGTTTTTGCGGAATTGATGAACGACCCCACCATGTTCATCGAGCAGTACAACATTGTGGCTGGCCATCTGCCCGAAGCTCCCGACGAATTGATCCTCGTGCTCAACCCACTGGGAGGAGTCAGCGACTTTTTGCTCTATACGATGGGTCTGCGCGATCCGGCCGAACTGGCTGACATGGTGGAGCGCTTTTCCAATGAAGAGGATGTTGAGATTCCGGCCGGACGCATGGAGGTTCCCTATGAGGATATTTTGGGCGTGACCTTCAAGCTGGTGCCGGCGGCCAGCTATTACGAATACGACGAGGAGTTTTCTGTCTGGAAGGACATGCGTGACAACAAGGCATACATGGAAGACCTCGTAGAAAACGGACGAACCCTGCACATCGTTGGCATCCTCAAGCCCAATCCTGACGCAGACGTAACCATGCTTCAACCTCTTCTGTATTACCCCGATACGCTGACCGCTGAGCTGATCGAAGAGGCCGCAGATGCCGAGATCATCCAACAGCAGCTCACTGATCGCAGAGTGGATGTCTTCAGCGGTAAGACTTTTGAGCAGCTCGCTGCAGAAGACGAAGAGGAAAGCATGGATCTCTCTTCGTTGTTCTCGATCGACGAGAGCGCCATGGGGGATGCCTTTGCCTTTGATACTTCTGCGCTGCAGATGGACGCTTCGGCCTTCTCGGGGCTGAGCGGCGGCCTCAGCGGGCTGAACATCGATCCGAACTCGCTGTCCGCGGGCGATATGCCGACCTTGGACCTGACGGCGATTTTGGGTGGCATGAATCTCGATGTCAGCGATATCGATCAGGCCGCGTTGGGGCAGGCTATGAACGCGATCGTTGGAGGGTATATGGCTTGGGCTCCCGGCAACGTTGTCCTGCCGTCTCCGCCAACGATTGACCCCCTCGATCCCGGTTTCGCCGATGCGATGGCGGCCTATCAGCAGGAACTACAGCAGGCCTATGTGAACGGCTTCATGCTCTATGTGCAACAACCCTCCGTGCAGGCCGAAATTGCGGCAGCTGTGGGTAGCGCGGTGGACATAAACAAGGTGCAGCAGCAACTTCAGGCATCCCTGGGCGCCTACATGCAAATGGCCATCACTCAGTACATGCAGGCATATATGCAGGTGGCGATGGGGGCAATCACCGCACAGATCACCGGAGCGATGACCCAGGCCATGAGCTCTCTGGCTTCCACCATGGAAACCGCCATGAGCTTTAACCCGGATGCGTTCATGAATGCCTTCCAATTTGACATGACTGAAGAACAGCTTACGAGCCTGATCATGTCTTTCATGGGATCAACAGCCGCTACTGCAGACAGCAATCTGCACAAGCTCGGTTACGCCTCCTTTGACAATCCCTCGTCGATCAGCATCTTCCCCATCGACTTTGAGAGCAAGGAGCAGATCATCTCAATCCTCGATACCTATAACGATCGAATGAAAACCGAGGGCGCCGAGGAGAAGGTTGTTGCCTACACTGATCTGGTAGGCACCCTGATGAGCTCGGTTACGAGTATTATTGATATGATCTCTACGATGTTGATCGCTTTTGTGACCATCTCGCTTATCGTCTCCTCGATCATGATCGGCGTCATCACCTATATTTCGGTGCTGGAGCGTAAAAAGGAGATCGGCATTCTGCGCGCGATGGGAGCGAGCAAGGGCAATATCGGCAGTATCTTCAATGCAGAGACCCTGATCGTTGGTTTTGTGGCTGGTATTCTGGGCATCGGCATCACCTTGCTCCTGTGTATCCCGGCGAACTTCATTGTTGAGACTCTGATGGGTGTTCCCAACATCGCCATTCTGCCGTGGGAGCCCTCTCTGTTGCTGGTCGCCGTCAGCATGGCACTCTGCTTCCTGGCCGGTCTGCTCCCGTCGGGTTCTGCCTCGCGCAAGGATCCGGTAGAAGCGCTCAGAAGCGAGTAAGGTACGTTTTTGGGTCAGGGGGGGACGGGGGAGTAGGGCGGATTGCAGGTTTTCCCGCTGTCTCGCTTCTGTCTCGCTCCCAAAGGTCACCCTCTGTTGATCGCAGCGATCATTCGGTCAAGGCCGCGTATGCATTCAGGGGCGGCTGGTATGTAGGGCCAGCCGTGACACAGGCCCTCCCCGGAAACGAACTCCGTGGGTACTCCGGAATCCGCCAGGCGCTGAAGGAAATCAGGCATCAGCGGATAGAAGATCTCGTGGGTTCCGGCGAGTACCATCGTCGGCGGGAAACCGAGGAAGCCTGCGGCGTTTGCAGAGCTCGTGGATTCTGCGGCGTCTGCAGAGACGGGCTCGCCGTCACCCCCCAGAGGACGCAGCAACCAGGGTGGACTATCGGGGCGTTCGGGCATCAGTCGCTCCAATACATCGAGTAGTGAGAGCGGAATTATCACGTCAAGCGGTGCGAAAGCTTCCATCTGAGTATGGATGTGTGGGTCGATGCGCGCCTGGGCCGGCGAAGACAGAATGAGTTGACGAGGAAGCGGTTGGCCGGCGGCGCGTAGGGCGTGTGTGAGCGTGAGCGCCAGAGTCGCGCCCGCCGAGTCACCGACAATCGTGATGGCGCCGGGATCGTATTCCTGTGTGAGACGCCGCCAGGCGGCGAGCACCATGTCATGGGATTCATAGATGGTGGCTTTGGGAAGCAGGGGGTAGGCAGCAAACCAGACCTCGGCACCGGTACGCATGATGATGCGATCGACCGCAAGCCAATGAATGAAGAGCGCCTCGAAGATAAAACCGCCTCCATGCAGAAAGAGCACGACGGGTTTCGGTGCCTTTGCCCGTGTTCTTTCCCTGACTATCGGACAGGGATAACCGGCGATCATCTGGTCATAGACCCGGTGGCGCGTTCGGATCAGCCAGGGGACCTCGCTTGAGCGCCGTATCGCACCATGCTCAAGCCAGCGTCGCATCTCGCCTTCCGACAAACCAAAAACGTGTTTGTACCCGAATCGACGAACGATCTGCATCTCTATGTTGTATATCGTGCTTGCCATGATATGCTCAGTATACTCCAGCAGCGATCATTGGCCGCAGACCGGCCGCAGACCGGCCGCAGACCATCGACGAAATATAAGGGCGGTATGCAGATATGAGTCGAAGTTGGTAACATATTCTGGTAGCATACTCTGGTATCATATGTATGAATAAGTACAGGTACTACGAAGATTGGGGTAGGTCATGAAGAAGCGTTTCTTGGCGGTTGTACTTGCATTGTTTGCGGCGCTTGCGTTGAGTCTTGGTCTTGTTGCCTGCGGCGGATCATCGTCGGGCGAAGGTTCGTTTGTTGGCACGTATAATCTCTCATCCATGACCATGCAGGGCATCACGGTTGAGGGCAGCGAGCTGAACGCTGCTCTTGAGGCGATGGGTGGGGCCGATGGCAACAAGCTTGAGGTCCTTGACGGCCAGAACCTTCGCATGACCTTTACCGGTCAGGCGATCGAGCTGCCCTATACCGTCCATGGCAACGTGTTGAACTGTTCGGATGCGTCGGGCTCCTTTGACCTGGTTTTTGAGGGCGACAAGGTGACTTGGGATGTGCCCGAGTCCCTGGCCGGAGCGGGTTATAGCTTCGTGATGATTTTCACGCGCTCATAAAAGCTCGAATCCCACGTAGGATCACACCTGTAGGGGCGGACATCAGTCCGCCCGCGTGAGCAGGTATGACCCGTAGGTTCCGCGAGGTGTAGGGGCGGACATCAGTCCGCCCGCGTGAGCAGAGGGAACTTCTCTGGAGCACCACTCAGCACAACGAAGATTGGGGCAGGTTATGAGGAAACGTTTCATAACGCGTGGACTTGCGTTGTTCGCGGTGCTTGTGTTGAGTTTTGGCCTTGTTGCCTGCGGCGGCAACGCTCCAGCAAGAGATGAGCCGGAGTCAGGGCAAGCATCAGTATCAGAGCCAATCACGAGGGCAGAGCCAGGATCAGATCCGGCACCAGGATCAGATCCGTCGTCAGGATCACAGACAGAGGCCACCGGGTTCATTGGCACGTATAATCTCTCGTCCATGACCATGGGGGGCATCACGGTTGAGGGCAGCGAGCTGAACGCTGCTCTTGAGGCGATGGGCGGAGCCGAGGGCAATAAACTTGAAGTTCTTGACGGCCAGAACCTTTGCATGACCTTTGCCGGTCAGGCGATCGAGCTGCCCTATACCGCCTATGGCAACGTGTTGACCTGCTCGGATTATTCGGGCTCCTTTGATCTGGTTTTCGAGGGTAATCGAGTGACCTGGGATGTGCCTGAGTCGTTGGCTGGAGAAGGCAATGCCTTCGTGATGATCTTTACGCGTTCATAAAGGCTCGAATCCCACGTAGGATCGCATCTGTAGGGGCGGACAAAGCCCGCCCCTACAAAGAACGATGGGTCACCTACTCACTTCTGTCGCCTACCCGCCTTGACCGTCCGCTTATATCCCGCGCTCAAAGTTGTCTCTGGCCACCGAGATCATCAGCTTGATGCGGTTGAGCTGGTTGACCTCGCTGGCACCGGGGTCGTAGTCCACGGCAACGATGTTGCTTTCGGGATGCAGTCGCCGCAACTCCTTGATCACACCCTTGCCGGTCACATGGTTGGGCAGGCAGGCAAAGGGCTGCGTACAGACGATATTCGGGCAGCCCGTGTGGATGAGTTCGAGCATCTCGGCGGTCAGGAGCCAACCCTCACCCATTGAGTTGCAGAGGCTCAGCACCTGACGCGCGTAGTCGCCCAACTCGTAGATGCTTGCTGGTGGGGTGAAGCGTTCGCTTTGCTCCATCGCCCTGATGAGGGGACGACGCAGTCGGTTGAGCAGTGCGATCGCGAACCTGGAACCGAGGACGCTCTTGCCTGACTTGGCGAGTTCCTGCCTCTGCCAGATGCTGTTGGACATGCCAAAGAGGAAAAACTCCGTCAACCCGGGCACGACAACTTCGCAGCCTTCAGCCTCGATGACATCGACGATGCCATTATTGGCCGTTGGGTGGAACTTCACGAGTATTTCGCCAACGACACCAACACGTGGTTTGCTCCGGTCATCTGTCAGAGGCAGGGTGTCGAAGTCGCGCACGATCCGACGTGCAGTGCGTCCGAAGGCACGGTGGCTCATGTGGCCGGCGATCTGTGCGCCGCAGGTGTCCATCCAATGACGATAGAGGGCTTCCGCGGTACCGGGCACAGCCTCGTAGGGGCGCGTACGATAGAGGCAGGTCATCAGCAGGTCGCCGTAAAAGAAAGCGTAAATCGCACGTCTGAGCAGGTCGGGACTTACGGAAAAGCCAGGGTTATGCTCGCCGCCGATGTCGTGGAAGCTCAGGGCGATGACCGGTACCTGTGGGTAGCCAGCTTCACGCAGGGCTTTGCGAATCAGGCCGATGTAGTTCGTGGCGCGGCAGCCACCGCCGGTCTGAGTTATGATCACTGCCGTCCGATCGAGGTCGTAGCGGCCCGAGGTAACAGCCTCCATGATCTGGCCCGTGACCAGAATCGAGGGATAGCAGATGTCGTTGTTCGTGAATTTCAGGCCCGCCTCAACCGCCGCCGGATCAACCGAGGGCAAAAGCTCAATGTTGTAGCCCGCCTTGTTGAAGGCGCCCATCAGCAGCTCAAAGTGGATAGGCGCCATTTGCGGACTGAGGATGGTGTAGCGCTCTTCGCGCATCTTCTTGGTGAAGCGCGGCTTGTCGATGGCGGTGGAGGGCGGTGCGGTGGCGTCGGAGGGCGACGTGGTGTCGGAGAGCGGTGGGGCGGTTGAGAGCGGTATGGCGGCGTCGGATGTTGGTGCGGTGGAGGACGTTGGTGCGGTGGTGATGCAACCATCGGCATCAAGGGCAGCCGTGGCATCGGCATCAAGGGCAGCCGCCACCACGCCGCTCTGCTCCTGTTGTTCGCGCAGAGCGGCGAACAGGGATCGGATACGGATGCGAGCGGCGCCAAGATTGGACACTTCGTCAATTTTGAGCACGGTGTATATCTTGCCCGCGGCCTCCAATATCTCCTGCACCTGATCAGTCGTAATAGCATCCAATCCACAGCCAAAGCTATTAAGTTGTATCAGATCGAGATTGTCGCGAAGAGTACAGAGCTTGGCGGCGGCATACAGGCGCGAGTGAAACATCCACTGGTCGACGACACGCAGCGGTCGTTCGGGTTTGTGGAGATGGGCGACGCTGTCCTCGGTAAGCACCGCAAGGCCAAAGCTGGCAACCAGCTCAGGGATCGAGTGATTGATCTCCGGGTCGAGGTGATAGGGCCGACCAGCGAGGACAATGCCGTGGGTGCCGGTTTTCTCCATCCACTGCAGAGCGTCTTCGCCCGCTTGACGGATGTCTGTCTTGAAGGCGTCGTCTTCGTCCCAAGCGTGGGCAACTGCCTGCTGTATTTCCGGCAAGGCAGGAGCACTGCCCTTGAGTTGAGGATGTGCGTCCCAGAGCTCGGCAAAGATCTCACAGAGGCGCTCGGCCAGACGCTCGCGGTGATCGTAGGGGACAAAGGGGTTGAGGAAGGGCACCTGTGCGTTGGCTGGGTTGAGCTCCTCGACATTGAGCTTGATGACCTCGGGATAGCTCACGACCACCGGACAGTTAAAGTGGTTGGGAGCACCCTCGTCTTCCTGCCGCTCATAGCGGATGCAGGGATACCAGATGAAATCTACAGTCTGGTTCTGTACCAGCTCCATGATATGGCCATGCGAGAGCTTGGCGGGGTAGCAGACGCTCTCGGAGGGCATCGACTCGATGCCAGCTTCATAGGTCGCCTTACGGGACTCAGAGCTGAGGACGGTGGCGAATCTGAGCTCCTTGAGCAGGGTGAACCAGAAGGGGTAGTTCTCAAACATATTGAGTACGCGTGGGATGCCGACGGTTGGGCGTGTGGCCTGCTCGGGGGTCAGCGGGATGTAGGGATTGTGCGGGCTGCCGTCAAAAAGCCGCTCGCGTTTGTAGGCAAAAACATTGGGCAGGTCTTTGGTTCGTGCGACAACACCTGCGCCTTTTTCGCAACGGTTGCCGGTGATGAAGCGGTGCTGCTTGCCGGTGACAGGGTCGGCTCCAAAGTTGTTGATGGTCAACAGGCAGTTGTTGGAGCACTTGCCACAGCGCACGGTGGTGTGCGTTGGGCTGAGCGCTGCCAGTGCCTGCGCATCAAGCAGGGTGGAGTGTCGGTTCGGCTGCGATGTGTCGAGCAGGGTGGAGTGTCGGCTGAGTTTAGGCTGCAACGTGTCGAGCAGGCTTGAGCGTGGGTTAGGCTGCGGCATAACGATCCCTCGCTAACAGGGCGGCG
This sequence comes from Coriobacteriales bacterium, assembly GCA_031268525.1. Classification (GTDB taxonomy): domain Bacteria; phylum Actinomycetota; class Coriobacteriia; order Coriobacteriales; family UBA8131; genus JAIRXA01. The sequence continues at coordinate 11,944 of JAIRXA010000131.1, forward strand.
CCAAAAGCACCCATCAGCCCGGCGATGTCGGGGCGAATGGCATCGCGTCCCAATAACAATTCAAAGGCACGGAGCACCGCGTCGTTGAGAAAGGTGCCCCCCTGTACGACAATGTGACTGCCCACGTCGCGTGGGTCGCGTATCTTGATGACCTTGAACAGAGCATTCTTGATGACCGAGTAGGACAGGCCAGCCGAGACGTCGCCTACCGACGCCCCTTCCTTCTGGGCCTGTTTGACCCGCGAGTTCATGAACACCGTGCAGCGGCTACCGAGGTCGACGGGGTTGGCCGCGGCGATCGCAGCGCGCGCGAACTCCTCAACCGAAAGACCGAGCGAGATGGCAAAACTCTCAATAAAGGAGCCACAGCCCGACGAGCAGGCTTCGTTGAGCATGATGTGGTCGATGACGCCATCTTTGATGCGCAGACACTTCATGTCCTGACCGCCGATGTCGAGAATGAAATCGACCTCGGGCTGAAGTTGTTGAGCACCGCGCAGATGGGCGATGGTTTCAATCTCACCGGAGTCAGCCTGCAGGGCTTCGAGCAGCAGACCCTCGCCGTAGCCGGTGACCGTGCTGTGGCCGATCCAGATGTTTGGCGGGAGGGCTTCGTAGAGTTGACCGATGGCGTGCTTGGCGGCACCGAGCACGTCGCCGCGGTTGTTGGCATAAAAATCCCAGAGCAGCTCGCCTGTTTGGGTAATCAGCGCAGCCTTGAAGGTCGTGGAGCCGGCGTCGATACCGAGAAAGGCGGGGCCTTCGTGGGCTTCAAGCGCGCGGCGTGGGATCGTGGCCTGCGTGTGGCGGCTGCAAAACGCCTCGTAATCGGCGGGCGTGGCGAAGAGAGGATCGAGTCGCACGACCTCCGAGCCCTGAGTGTCACCAAGCTGCTGCAGGCGTGCGAGGATCGCGGGCAGGGAGAGGGCGCTTTGGAGAAGGTCGGGCGCGGCTTTACCGGGTGCCGCTTTGTCGGGTGCCGCTTTGTCGGGCGCAGCTTTACCGGGTGCGGCTTTGCCGGGTGCCGCTTTGTCGGGCGCAGCTTTGTCGGGCGCGGCTTTACCGGGTGCGGATTCTCCAACGGTCTCCCCGGACTTCTCCGCATCCCGGGCGCTTTTTTCCGCCGCTTCGCGCGCCAGCTTGGCTCCGGCCAGAGCTGCGCCCTGAGCCACGAACAGATGAGCATCGTCGGGGCGGATGACCTGTTCGGGGGTCAGGTTGAGCGTGAGGATAAAGCGTTTCTCCAGTTCAGGAAGGTACTGCAAAGGCCCACCGAGGAAAGCGATCGTACCACGGATCGGGCGGCCACAGGCCAGACCGGAGATGGTCTGAGTGACCACACTTTGGAAGATTGAGGCGGCGATGTCCTCTTTGCGCGCGCCTTCGTTGAGCAGCGGTTGCACGTCGGTTTTTGCGAAGACGCCACAGCGCGAGGCGATGGGATAGATGATCTCGGCACCTGTGGCCAACTTATTGAGCCCGGCAGCATCGGTGTTGAGCAGGGTGGCCATCTGGTCGATGAAGGAGCCGGTGCCGCCTGCGCAGGTGCCATTCATGCGCTGTTCGATGCCCGCGCCCGCTCGCTCAAAATAGATGATTTTGGCATCCTCGCCGCCGAGCTCAATGGCGACGTCAGTGGCGGGCGCGAAGGCGCTGATGGCGGTCTTGGAAGCGATGACCTCCTGAACAAAGGGAAGACTGAGCCACTGGGCCAGCAACAGCCCGCCCGAGCCGGTGAGAGCTACGCTCATCGCTTGGTCTTTGAGATGTGCTGCCGCGGCCTCCAGTATTTCGGCGATGGTGGCGCGAATGTCGGTGTGATGACGCTGGTATTCGGAGAAGACGAGTTTGTTGCTGGCGTCGAGCACTGCCAGCTTGACGGTCGTCGAACCGATGTCGATGCCGCAGTGCAGGGTCGGGGTAGATGCGGTGGGGGTGGCCGTGGCGTGGGCGGTAGCAGCGGAGGCCACGGTGGATGTGGAGAGCGTGGTGGGCGTGGAGGGGGTGGCAGCAGCGGAGGCCACGGTGGGCATGGAAGGCGCAGAGGGCGTGGAGTACGAGCTCATCGTCCGCCTCGCATCCTGATGGGATCGCCGGGGCGCAGGAACATGATCGAAAGCATCGTCTGTGCCATCTCCCGGTCGCCCTCGCGCATGCCGCACTCCAACCACCGATGGATCAGTCCGAGCACTGCTGAGGCGTAGTAGGCGATGTAATATTCGACGAATGGTGTGGGGTCTGTCGTGTATTTGTGGTGCAGAACCGAGCGGATCAGATCGACACAGAGCTGGTCACGCAAGCGAGCCGCGAAGGCCGCGTCGCCGCGTGGGCTGAGCAGGACTCGTAGCAGGGGCCCCTGATCGCGCAGCTTTCCAAAGAGGTCGATCGCAACTTGGGGAGGGACGCCTTTTGTCGCGAATCCCACGTACTCTGCGAGACTCACCTCCGCGAGCTTGGGGCCGAGGGACGCCAGACTGTCGACGATCTCGTTTTCCAGAAAGGTTTGCAGTTCGGGGATGTCCCGGTAATGTGCATAGAAGGTCGAGCGGTTGAG
>JAIRXA010000076.1 GCA_031268525.1 Coriobacteriales bacterium
GCGAGGGCGTAGACGTCAAAGATGTCCTTTGCCCTCCTGAATATGTGTCTGCCAGAAAGCACTGATATCTTATCCGCGAGTATCTCCGTTGGCAGCACACCCCTGATCCCGATCTCGCCATAGTGGTAGAGCCTGCTCATGGACGGCGGCGCGCCGACCCAGTTGGCGTCAATGTCCTTTGTCTGCCTTTCTGCAGAGGCATAGCCTCTCTCAGACAGGACGAGCTTTGTTATCACAGTGCACCCTTAAACACGATGGGGGCGTCCATTGCTGAGATCGCCCCCAATATCTGGTACATGGTCTTTTCTTGTTCCCTCATATCAGCGCACATTGTGGTATTCGATTGCCCAGTCCTTGACCTCGTTGAAGCGGGCCAGGTTCTCAGGCCATATCTCAAGCTCGTCAAAGCTCTCGCCGTGCGAGAAGTAATATCTGGCAAGGCCCTCTATGAGCGCCTGCTCGTCAATCGTCTCGTCCATGTTGTCATAGTTCGCAAGCATCTCATTGAAGGTCTGGTTTGGCGTTGCACATAGCACGTCGCCAAAGCGAACGTGGTCGATGCTGTCAAAGGAGTCCACGAGGCAGTAGGTGATGTTCTCAAACTCCCCTGGGCGGGTGGCATAGACGTCGATCTCCTTCTCCCGCATATAGCCGGGAAACAGCTGCAGGAATTCCAGTGCGGAGGTGCGCCTGAGTATCATGTCCCGACCGCCTACGACGGCCTGGTGCCAGTCTGCGTTTGTCGAGAACTCACTGCTCGTCTGAGAGATCATGCGGCTGCACCTCCTTTTTGTTGGTATTCTCGCATCTCAATGAGGGCGCTGCTTGCGTCCCTATGCCTCATATTATACCTGATAGCGCTTGAAAAGGCGCACCCTGCGCCGCCTCCGTAGTGTCGTCATCCTGCCCGTGTTACCCGTCGCCGTCTATCTCATCATTTCGTTATACGTTAATCATGCAGGCGACATACCAACCTGCATGCTCCAATTCAACATAGGAAATAGCATCTGCGAGTTCACGCTCATCCACATAGGTTCCCATATCATAATCATAGCCTTCACGCAGATTGACGGTCAGGCTCACATTCTTAAACTTATTGTTTTTCTTTCCAAAATTAGATGTCAATTCGTAATCGTTGACTATGACGTATTCACCTGGGTCAAGTGTGATGTGTGCGATGTAACCACTGAGTAAGCCGCCACCTTTATGCGGATAATCACTCAGCTGTTGTCCATTGATGGTAAGTTTTTTTGAGACGCTATAAAGATTCAACATTGCCTTTCCCTCTGATACCTTGCTCATTTCCGCTTCTGCCTTTCTACTTATATTTCTATAAATACTTTATCTCACTATCTTGAGTCTGCCCCACGGGCTGTCAGGGTCTTTGAGGCAGACGAGCGCTCTATCCGCAAGCAGCTCAATGACATAATCGGTAAAACCTGCCCTCTCCATCAGATACCCTGCTGCAAACTCCTGCCACGAATGACCCTGCTCCTTTACCACATTGCATACATCTCGACATACATCACCAAAAATGCCCGCGAAACAGCGAAACAGCGAAACAGTTACTGAAACATTCCCACCCCAGCGCAAAACTCAATACATCCTTCAGATCACTTCTCTCTGGGATGACACGTCCAATAAAGCGTAATAGATGTCGAGAATATTCTTCGCAAAGGTGTCCGAGGAATAACGGTTGGCGGTATCTTTGGCGAGAATGGACATTCTTTCATACCGAGCACTGTCGGCCGCCAATTCTCTGACTGCATCACAGAATTCATTTCTGCTGTCAAAAAGGCAGCCATTCACCCCATTTATGATCACATCGTCCAGACAGGGGTCGTTATAGCATACGATGGGCAGCCCGCAGGCCATCGCCTCAAAATAGGTCAGCCCCTGTGTCTCGCTCCTCGACGCGTTTACAAAAATATCTCCCGCATTGTAATAGGCTGCCACCTCCTCCGGTTTGATCAGGCCGGTAAAAATCACCCTGCCCGAAAGGCCGCGCCTGCTGACCAGGTCTTCAAGCTGCATCCTATAGGGGCCTTCGCCGACAATCAGCAGCGATATAGTGTCCGGGAGCAAAGTCATATCCGTTATTATCTCATCGAGGTTCTTTTCCTTTGCAAGACGACCTACGTTGATGAGGACCGTATTTTCGTCTGGAATACCCAGTTCTCGTTTGAGTCTTGCCGCTTCGCTCCTATCGGCTTTTGCCTCGAATCTATGCATGTCAATCCCACTGGGCACCGTGAATATCTGAGACTGTACGCCATAGTCAAGGAGCATGTTTCGCACTTTATTTGACGGGGCAATCACCGCCATCGTCTTGTTGAGCGTCAGCTCGGAGAATTTCGCTGCGGCCATTCGACCCATCTTCTCGCTTGGAGAAAAATAGTGGGTGTAGTTCTCATACACTGTGTGGTAGGTATGGACGATTGGAGCCTGTGTGGCCTTTGCAATCTGTATGGTGGGATTGAAGGTGAACAATTCGCACTGCGAGTGGATAATGTCCGGCTTCCAGCCTTTGATCTCCCGAATAAACGATCTGTTGGAAAAGGGAAGCCTTGCGTTTGGGTAGAACCAATTCACACTTAGAGACTTCATATAATAAATACCGTCCTTCTGGTAGGACACTTTTCCATCTGCCACGGTAAGCACTCTCACATCATGCCCCATAGCCCTTAAGCCAGATGCAAGATTTTGAACCGACATGACGACGCCATTGACCATCGGTGCATACCAGTAGGTCGTAATAAGCACTTTCAGTTTCCGCTTTATTTCTTCCACTTCGCTTACTTCGCTCCTCACTCTTGCCATTGATGACAAAGCGTTACTTATGACGTGGTTACTGTACTTGTTTTTGCACCAAAATGTAACTGGCAAACAGGGCTTCATCAATCCGGGGGGCGATTCGGCGCAAACGATTCGGTGCGAACAGCTCGATTTTCTTTCTCAATGTTGTCATCGGTCATTATCCATGCTCTAATGGTCAAAAGGTTTAGACCATGTAACGGAGTAAGGCGACGTATGGATTTACACGAAGGCATCCAACTGCGACAATTCAGAGAAACGAGACGCCTCCTTATAGCCATTGGCGATGAGACCCGCCAAGAGATACTCGTCACCCTTTCTGGCGAGGACTGTCAAAACGGGATGCGCGTCGGCGACATCGCAGCGAAAACCCATCTATCACGACCCTCGGTGTCGCATCACCTGAAAATCCTCCTTGACGCAGAAGTGCTTGGGCGCAGATCAGAAGGCACGCGAAACTACTATTATCTCCTGCTTGGCGGTGCATGGCCGACCCTCGTTGAGCTCGTCAATCATATCGAACGACTGCGCAGGGAGCATAAGAAGTGATCGTATTCTACTTTACAGCCACGGGCAATTCACTTGCCGTGGCAAAACGCCTGGGCGGCAGACTCGTATCCATCCCGCATATCATCGACCGCTTGGAGCCGGAATACGCCGACGAGGTCATCGGCGTGGTATTTCCCATCTACGGCTTCGGTCTACCGAAGATGGTTGGGCGTTTCTTGCGCGAGACAAAGATCGTGGCGAACTACAGCTTTGTGATCGGAACCTATGGCAACAAACCCGGCGCCTGCATGAGAAACGTTCAACGGCTCGCTGGCTTTGATTACGCAGAGAGTCTTCTGATGATCGACAACTATCTTCCCGGTTTTGAGATCGGGGAGCAAATTGCAAAACTGCCTGAAAAGAACACCGAGGAGCACCTTCGTCAGATAATAGCCGATATCGAGGGACAAACGAGCAGGGAAGCATCGACGACTCTGATGTGGAGAGCTACGACCGCTGTCATCAAAGGCGGTGAGAAGCTTGTCATGAAAGACACGCAGGCACAGAGCTACAGTGTCAATGAGGCTTGTACCCAGTGCGGCATATGCGCACGAGTCTGCCCGGCAGGAAATATCCGTGTCTTTGATAAGGTCGAGTTCGGTGACAGCTGCGAATGGTGCCTTGGCTGCGTCCATCTCTGCCCCAAAAACGCAATTCATCTGAAGCGCGAGCGGAGCGCGGCACGCTGGCGCAACCCCGATGTGTCATTGAATGAAATAATTGAAGCGAACGATCGGAGGCCCCTCCCCTTAAACCCCTCCGACCCCCTCTTGGACTCTCTTTGACCCCTTAACTCCTCTTAAATCTCTCTTAAATTCCGCCTGAGCCCTATCACAGGGGCAGCAACATCAGTACGGCATAACAGCCTACCCCTGCAATGATGCACCAGGTCAAGGACTTGGTCTTACGAGCCACTACAATGACCAGGATGCTGGAGATGAGCGGCAAAGCAAAGGGCCAGAAGGCGAGCAGGCCCGCCAGAGTAAAACTCTGTCCAACAAGACCAGCAGTACCGACTTCGAGCGCCGCCAGATCGATGAGATCGTTGGCGACCAAAGCTGCAAAAGCGGCAGGCGGGATGAGTTCCAGCGCAGCGGTGAGGCTTGGCGGCAGCTCACGCCCTTTGAGTGCCAGGGCGGGCACCACACGGCAGATAAGCATGGTCGTCGCGCAGCACAGTAAGACGATGGCGAAATCGAAGCAATTCACGAGCCTATTCCTTCTCCACGCCTGCTTCCTTCTCCACGTTTTCCGACCGCCTGCACCACCAGGCCAAGGACAATACCTATCAACGCACCCAGGATAATTGCCGGTCCGCTCAGTCCGAGCAACTTGCAGATGATAACTACGATGGCTGAGGTCACCGCAGCCATCACACGAGCCCAGGTGAAGTGCTGAGTAAAGAGCAGGCAGATAAAAATACTGGTCATAGCAAAGGAGGCCAGCGCTACCGGCACGCTGAGCAAACTGCCCGCCAGCACGCCAAGGATGTTCGCAAGCGTCCAGGAGCATTGCGAGCAGAGGTTTACGCCGGTGGCCTGTCGTAGACTCCAGGTGGAATCATGGGTAAAGTGTGCGAGATTCACCCCAAAAGTTTCATCGGTTACCAGTGCGGAAAACAAAAACGACAGACGGCGACTCGCGGTCCCCATAAAACGCGACAGTGACGCGCCGTATAAAACCTGCCGCGAATTCAGCAGCGAAACGCTGAGGATAATCGACGCGACAGGTGCGCCCGCTATCCACATGTTGGGGATCATGTACTGTCCGACACCCGAGTAAAGCAGCAGGCTCATCAGCGCGACCTGCCAGATATTCAGCCCTGCGCTGGCCGCGAGGATACCGCAGGGTATGCCCAGTACGACATACCCGGCGACAATGGGCCAGGCAGCCATCAGCACGGCACGCGAAAAGGTCTTGGCAGAGGGCATGTCGTCAGACCACCTGGAGGTCACGCAGGGCAGACAGGAAACGAGCGGCTGAGCACTCAGTCGATCCGGGCAATGAAAGAATCCACAAAGGAGGCGATGTGACGCTGTGCTCTCTCGTCAATCAGTCTGCCATTTTCATCCAATAGACTCTGTGGCATGATGCTCCCCCTATCACTGTTTCAAGTCTTTAAGCTGAGAGTCTTCTTCAGCAACAGCCTGCTCTGCAACCTTCGGAACCGTCGGTATGCGCGTGATGAAAAAGATCAGTTGGGCCAATGCGCAGAGAGCCAGGATCACCCATACAAAGGTCTTGTGTACGAAGAGACCGCTGATGGCCATGACTGCCCAGGTGATCGTGAGGATGCGCACCTTGAGACCCACGGTCATGCCTCCTGCCTGCTGATACGGGATGACGTAGCGCCTGTATATCTTCGTGGTTTGCAGCCAACGATGATACCGTTTTGAGGAGCTTGCAAACAGGAATGCCGATAACAGCACGAAGGGGGTGGTTGGCAATACCGGCAGGAAGATGCCGACGACGCCAGCACCCAGCGAGAGCCACGCACACACGAAAAAGAGACCGTTCTTGAGCATGATACAGGACATCCTTAAAAATACTGAGCTTTTGTTCTTAAAGAGAATGTTTCCCAACAAGGCAGCACCCATTGTACCGCAAAACTTCAGTCAGTTTCCGACAGGTTCTCAGCAATCTGCCGGGATTCGGAAACGATGGCTGGGTCAAAGCCAAGGAGCTCAAGCAGCTTGATTGCGGTGCGACTTCTTGCACTGCCCGCTCTGAGCTGATAATCAAAATCAATATCGTCGATTCCGATGGTTTCCTCAAAATGATACGGATCAAATGAGGCTCCCAGCAGGCCGACAAGTTCAAGATCATGGGTAGCGGCAAGAACGAGACTGTTCGTTTCAGCCAGCGAGTGAAGGATCGCCGCCGACGCTGCGACGCGCTCGATTGTGTTGGTTCCGCGAAGTATCTCATCGACAAGACAGAGAGATGGCCGAGCGGCAGCGGCATCTACAAGGCGCTTCAGGGCACGCGTTTCGGCTATAAAATAGCTCTCTCCAGACAGAACGCTATCGTGGGCGGCCATGGCGCTGACGACCAGTCGAGGGCTCATGCTGAGGCTCTGCGCGGTACACGTGTTGATTGTCTGCGCAAGAATGGCATTGATACCCACGGCCTTGATGAAGGTCGATTTACCTGAAGCGTTGGAGCCCGTGATCAAGCTGGCGCGCTTCAGGTCGATATCATTCGGCACGGCTGCATTCAACAAAGGGTGATACAGCCCTGCCGCCTGAAACCAGCAGTCCTCATCTCGTGTGGGTAGAGAGTAGTATGGGAGGCTCTTCCTGAAGCTGAGAATGGAAACCGCGGCGTCAATCGCTCCAAAGCCTCTGCAAAGCTGATGGAGTTTATCGACATCATGTTTGACGGCACGCATCGCGCGATTGTAATTGCGGATACGCGCAAGAGAGGCTATCTCGTAGAACTCCTTGAAGACAGCGAGTTCCGAATACCAGATACTTCGCTGCACGGCGCCCGAAATTGCTCCACCTACTCGTACGAATACCGGATAGGACTCGGCAAGATCGACAACCAGTGGGTTTTGAGCCACTTCCCTGCCTGCATCAGATCCCTGAAAAAGAGAGAGCATCCTCTTCGTGCCCCAAAGAACCGTCGTAAGGTACCGCATTGCACTGTGGTCCCGTGCGGTTTTCAACTCTGCGCGATAATGAATGATCCCATTGACAAGCAGGCTCACAAGAAGCCCGACGAGTCCCAGCCATTGATGGAAGACGAAGACAAACGCCATGATCATGGGGACAAACGCGAGCGCCCTACACAGGTACTGAAAGGACGGGGCGATGGGATTTTGGCTGTCGGCAAGCGTGCTCAATCCATTGTTGGGAGCCTTCCCGGTCTTATCCAGCAGGAATTGAAGCTCCAGGCGTTGTGCAGGGTGTTCGTCGAGCCACGCGATCATGTTTTCCAATACGGATGTATCGGCGCTCGTTGCATTGAGTGCGTGCAGGCGTTGGTACAGCCATTCATCCCCAAGCGAGCTGCGACAGGAATCAATGCGAGAAAAAACCGAGCCCATTTCCAGGTCGTCCCATGTCTGTTGGTCAACAAAGTCAAGCTGTGTCTTTCGCGCGAGAAGCCACAGCCAATAAGAAGACGAATCGCTTTCCGCAGTGAGCTGCTCGGGTGCTTTGCCAAACGATTCCTCAAGCTTTTGACGCAAGCGCCTGTCAGCTCGTCGACTGCTCACAATCACGGCCGAAACGACAATGACGACAGCGGCCACAGCGCAGATGATGAGAAAGATATCCATTGATGACAAGAGGGGCATAATGAAGAATTATAAGCCAAAACTCAGCGCAGCTCTGCTGAAGCGGGGTTTTACGCTCGGCCCCATGTCTTGCTTCGAATCCCGTTGAATTGTTCTCATATTGAAAAAGGCCCCGCAGGGCCTTTTGATTTGTTGGTACCCCCAACGGGATTCGAACCCGTGACCTCCACCTTGAAAGGGTGGCGTCCTAACCGCTAGACTATGGGGGCTTGCAATCTGCGACTGGCATCGCAGATATGCAAAGCGCTATTCTATCACAAGCTGGTTCAGCTATCCGCCAGATCAAGGAGGCTTCTTATGAGCACCGATGAACCATCAACCGAGCTCACCTTACAGCTCGAGCGCTATGCACATCTCGTTGTAAGCAGTGGAGTTGCTCTGCAGCCCGGTCAGGATCTCTACATTTCCATCTCGACTGACTGTCTGCCCTTCGCACGCATCCTGACCGCAGAGGCGTATCGAGCCGGAGCGCGGCGCGTCACCGTACGCCTCGCCGACGAAGCGATCACGCGTCTGACCTACGACAACTGCCCGGTGGAAGTCTTTGAGGTCTTTCCCGAATGGCTCGCGCTGATGAACAACTCCATCGCCCGCGACGGCGCAGCCATTCTGATCGTCGACAGTGGAGACCCCAAGGCGCTGACGGGCGTGGACCCGATGAAACTCGTCGCCAATACACGTGCCGCCCATGTTGCCTGTAAGGAGTTCTATGACGCCCAGGATTCCGGCCGTCTGGTCTGGTGCATCATCGGGGCTGCCTCTCCCGCCTGGGCACGGCATGTCTTCAGCGATCTGCCCGCCGATGAGGCTCTGGCACGTCTGTGGCAGGCGATTTTCGCCACCATTCGCCTCAACACACCCGACCCCATCGAGGCCTGGCGCCAACACCAACAAAGTTTCACCAGGCGCATCGCCTGGCTGGCTGAGCAGGGTTTTGACCGCCTGCATTACCGTAACGCTCTGGGCACCGACCTGACCATCGGCCTGAACACCGCCGGTATCTGGAAAGGCGGCGGAGATGCGCTCATCCCGAGTGGGCGTTGGTACTTCCCCAACATGCCAACCGAGGAAATATTCACCTCACCCGACCGTCTGCGAACCAATGGCGTCGTTTACGCCAGCATGCCACTGGTACACAACGGCTCAATCATCGAGGGTTTCTCGCTGACCTTTGCCGATGGCAGGGTCACAGACTGCGCCGCAGAAAAGGGCCTTGAGGTTTTGCGATCGATCATCGCCACCGACGAAGGGGCCGCACACCTCGGCGAGGTCGCACTCGTGCCTTGGACCTCTCCGATTCGCGAATCGGGATTGCTGTTCTTCAGCACATTGTACGACGAGAATGCCTCCTGCCATCTGGCACTGGGTACCGGCTTCCCCGATTGTCTGGAGGGCGGCACCGAGATGAGTGAGGAGGAGTATACTGCGGCTGGCGTGAACAAAAGTGCCACACATGTTGACTTCATGGTCGGTACTGCCGATCTCGAGATTCTGGGGATCAGAGCCGATGGTACCGAGCGTGCGATCTTTTCAAAAGGCGAATGGGCCTTTTAGGGCTCTCACATGCGGGCGCTCTTCATAAAAGAGTGGCGCTGAAGATAGATTGAAGATATGGTCGGGTTTTCCATGATATCTGTGGCGGAGAGTCGCGTAAAGATTTAGAATGTTGTATTGTTTACCTACCAGTATTCTGTTATCAGTAGTTGTATAGAGCGCAAGGCAAAAGACTACTTGAGAGCGAGGATTTAGACCGAATATGGCAGCCAGCGAATCAAAACGCATCATCTTGACTGTCGATGATGACCCGATTATCCTCAATGCGATTCTTGAGGCCCTGAAGCAGGATTATGCTATTCGACCCTTCACCTCGGGTAAAACTGCTCTTGATTACCTTGAGAACAACCCTGCCGACCTTATTCTGCTCGATCACAATATGCCCGAGATGACCGGGCTTGAGGTCTTGGAGAAACTACAGGAAAACCCAAAGACGAAGAATATCCCCGTCATTTTCCTGACCGGATCGGTCGTCGGCGAAGACGAAGTCCGCGCGCTGGAAATCGGTGCGATGGATTATCTACTCAAACCCTTCAAGCCGCGCTCACTGTTGACACGCGTACGTCTTCAACTTGAGCTTTTTGGCCACCGCAACCACCTCGAGGAACTCGTCAACGAAAAGACCAGCGAACTACAGCAGGCAAACGTGAGGCTCGCTCAACGCGACCAGGTTACCCTCGACCTGCTCGCCAAGGCTTCCGATATGCGCGACCACGACACGGGTACACACATTAAACGTGTTGGACTGTTTTGTAAGGTCATCGTCGACGATTTGCTGGATCATGACCACGAGGGTTATGCCATCTCAGAGCAGTACGGCAACGACATCATCGAGGGTTGTAAGCTCCACGACCTCGGTAAGTTAGCGATGCCCGACCATGTGCTTCTCAAGCCGGGACGCCTGACTGAGGAGGAGTTCTCCATCATCAAGACTCACCCGGTCTATGGCGCCGAGATGTTGGATGGCGCTATCGACCGAATGGGTGAGGACTCGATGCTGACCGTGGCCCTGGAAATCGCTCGCGGACACCATGAGAAATGGAACGGGAGCGGTTATCCTGATGGCGTCAAGGGTTTCGATATCCCCCTGAGCGCCCGCATCACTGCTGTTGCTGATGTCTTTGATGCGTTGACCTCGGTGCGCCCCTACAAGGCAGCTTGGACTCCCCAAGAGGCCTTTGCCATTATCTATAAGGATTCCAATTCGCATTTTGACCCCTACCTCGCCGAAATTGTTCAACGGCATGAATCAGAATTCACCGAAATCGTCGTGAATAATCGCGAGGAAGACCCCCCCCCCCCCCGAATGAAACTGAGTGAAAGCAGAGCCAATCATGACAGTTGACATTGATCAGATACTGAACGCAAACCCCATCCCCGGTGTCGACTACACGGATGGGCTGAAGCGCTTTGCCAACAACGGGTCTATCTACCTCCGTATCGTGAAATCCTTTGTCACAAACACCCCCAAGACGCTCGATGAACTCGCAGCGGTAAGCCCCGAAACCCTGCCGGAGTATGCCGTGCAGGTACATGGGCTGAAGGGCAGCTGTTATGGAATATCGGCTACGGTTATCGGCGACGAGGCAAGAGCCCTGGAGGTGGCTGCAAAAATCTCTGATTGGGCGGAGGTCGAGCGCGACAACCCAACGCTGCTTGAACATGCCCACGAACTCATCGAACAGCTCCAGAGGCTCCTCGATACAGTGGCAGCTGCCGAACACCAGGGCAACGGCAAGCCGAGCGCTGCAACGCCTGATCCGACCCTCATTCACAGGCTTTTGAACGCCACTCTTGATTTCGATGCCGACGGCATGCAGAAGGCCCTCGATGAGCTGGATAGGTTCGTCTACACAAGTGACCCGAAAGCCATCGACTACCTGCGCGAGCAGACGACGAACTTCCGCTATGATCTGGTGGAGGAGAAGGCCCGCGAGCTGCTGTCTTGATAGACCGCCTGTAGAGCACGGTTATTTGCAGAACGGTCTAACTGGTACCCTCTAAAATCAAAGACAGTCCCCCTGTGCGCCTCCGGGGCTTAAGACAGATTTACTCACCGTCTGACGCACAGGGTTTCTTTTGAGTTCCCTTTACTTGACTTCGACATCCATTGCCGTGCGACCAGCTACCCAGCCCATTGTGCATGAGCTTCCAACGGGAGCACCGCCGCCGGGGTATGACGGACCAAAGGGCGATCCAGCAGTGCCGCCGCAGGCGAAGAGCCGGGGGATTGGGTTGCCAAACACATCCAGAACCTGCGCCTTGCTATTGGTCTTCAGCCCACCAATGGTCCCAAGCATGGCAGGATAGATACGCGTGCCGTAAAAAGGCGGGGTTTCAACGGGGCCGAGGCTGGGATTTGCCAAGTCGGTGCGAGTGCCCGAGGCATCACCGCGGTTTGTGCCCTCACCGCGATGCCAGATTGGGTCGATTCCCGCTTTGGCATTGGGATTGAAGACGGCCAGAGTGGCATTGAGGCCATCAATGTCGATACCAAATACATCGGCCAGTTCCTCGAGCGTGTCTGCCTTTGCCACAAAGGGAGGTATTTCGCCCACCTCATAGCCCTTGAATGCATAGTACTGGACAAAGGTCGAATCGCAGATGAAGTAGGCGGGGACATTCATGGGTTGTAGCGTATAGGTTGACCAGGCAGCCCACATCGCGTGCAGGTTTCCATAGGAAGAAGCCTCATCGCCCATACGCTCGCCCCGACTGTTGACCATGAGGCTGTTCGGCTTGCCGGTCGTGCCGCCTATGTTCATGAAAGCCTGCGTTTGATCGTTGATCATGCTGCCGTCTTCCTTCGGCTCTCCTTCGGGGAGCCAGCCTGCGGCGGGGTTGACGCCTATCATATTGGCAAGGGCGGCACCGACCCCCATACCCATCTTGTGTCCATCACCCGTGTTGGTGGGCACTGCGCAGGAAATGGCATAGGGGACCGACAGGTAAGCTCTGCACATATCGCCGTCATAGTCAAAGCCGCCGGTGCCGAGGATCACGCCCTTGTTGACGCCGATCTTGATCTCAGTACCACTGGAATCTTCTGCCAGAACACCGACAACCTCACCAAGATCATTCTTGTAGAGCATCTTACCGGCGGTCATCATCATGACCTCAATGTCGTTCTGCTCGCAAAGAAAACGAATGCACTTGAACTCAGAGCCACCAGCATAGCGAATATGTTCGATGGTTTCCCCTGTGACATTCTTTACGGTCGTAACATCGTCGATGGTGATCATGCGGCCTACCCGAAAGCCGGGGATATGGTCGGGGGCGTAATCGGGGTACTCACCCAAACCAAAGTTCCATACATAGTTGTACTTCTCCATGGTCCACGCGATAAAGTCCAGGCTGTTGTCGACATAGGAAGCCTGCAGTTCAGGCGAAGACTTATTATTGGCAAGCCAGCTGATGTAGGCCAATGCATCATTGCGATTGTCCTCGTAGCCTGCTTCTGCCATGACGTGATTGCAGGGCGTCCAGTGCCCGCCACCCGAAAACGAGGTCGTACCGCCAAATATATCACCTTTCTCGATAATCATGACGCTGGCGGCACCAGCCTCTTTGGCAGCCAGGGCACCATAGGCGGCGCCACTCGATCCAACGGCCAACACATCAACCACTTTGTCCCATGCAATGGCCTCGCTGTCTGCACCGCCAGAGCCGCTACTGTCTGATTGCGGCGAACAGGCAGTCAGAGCAATCGAGCCTCCAAGCGCTGCCGCACCTGCCAAAAAACCACGCCGCGAAAGATTCTCTGCCTTTGCCATAGAAATTCCTCTCCCTTACATTATGAGCAGTCACACCGTTGTGACCTGTCTCCTGGGCCGGAACGTCCATAAGACTCCCTCCTGCTCGCACGCTGTCTGGTGCACACTGCCTACGCTGATTCCTGCACTCAGACGGGATAGTTTTCCGGCGTACCCAAGCTTGGAGAAAATCCATTCTTTCAGTTGCACTTTCAAGCTACTTCAGCTGCACATCCAGCTATGGCTTTCGTCAAAAGGTGTACTTTTTGATAGTCATCAAAACACAGAAACACTCGGAAACCTTTTTACGGCAGGTTTATACAAAACATAAGGTAAACAGCATAGGGCGACCATGAGCATATTGTTGTGGATAGTGAGTAACCAGTCGATTATGTGCTAAAATCTCTACTATCAAAAAGTACAGCTTTTGATAGCGTATTGGTATGTGCGAGTAAGTCGCATTTTTCTCTCAACCGTCTGTAAACAAGGTGGACTTTTGGAAGAGCGGATCTACGTATCCTGTAATGCACTGATTGTTGTTTCGACCATATCCAGTAATTCCTGGCGGGAATGTACGTGGAGCTTCACATAGATGTGCTGCGTGTGCGTTCGACCGGTGCCCTCAGAAATCGAGAGGTGCTCGTTGATCCAGGGTATAGTGCGCCCAAGAGCAAGGTAGCCAAAGAACTCGCGCTCACGCGGTGTCAGAGCAGCACGGGCGGCAATCTGATCCACGGCGCGTTGCAGCATTTCCTGAGATGTTGAGGCAGCGGATTGTTTGGCCTCGCTCAGTAACAGCCAAAATCCTGTAGGTCCTCGATCCATCGAGAGCGCGGTTGCCACCACCAGGAGATAGGCCACGGCATTGGCCACCACGGCAATGTCCAAACCCTCCAAAGGTGCCCAATACGTAAGAACCAGGCCAGTAAGCGCACCGATCAGCACACCGCTCAAACTGGCGAAGCGAGCCAGGGCGACAATCCGAGGAGCGTCTGCCCCTTGCCGTACCGCCAGCGAACAGATGACGATCCAGGACAACATATCAAAGCAGGTATACCCGATCATGATAATCGCGCTTGTTATAGCACCTGTCCTGACAAAGGGTACAACCAGAAATCCGGCAGTTATTATGAGGAATCCCACCTGAAACACCACCAGGGGCTTCCACGAGAACACTCCCAGACCCACGAGGAACAGGAGAGCAACCAGACCGCGAAAGAGGATATTCATCCTGCTTATCTGATCGGCATTCTGAGCGGGAATAACAATCAGATACTGCATGATGCCAAATGCGGCACAGAACAGGAAAAGGATGATGACAAAGCGCGGTGGCACCTTGCCCCACAGGCTTGAACTTCGCGAGGCAGCTTTTTGTGTGCTCCCCTCGTCGACTTTTTTGGTGGCTCCATCGCAAGCCTTTTCCGATAGAGCAGCACGACGGACGATCACGAGAAGCGCCACCGATATAACAGGCAGGGCCATCGTCAGTGCTACGGCCAGAAGGAGACTGGCCTGAGAGATCACCACGCCAATAAAGGCAGCGAGCGCGATGGCGCCGGGTACGCAAATACTGCCCCCTTCGCCACCATAGTTTGAAAGGGTTACGCCCCAGACGACTCCGAGCAGTGCCATGCTGGCGCCACCGGCAAAAACGGTCCAGACCAAGAAGTAGACCGAACCCGTAGTGCTCGCCAAAACCAGGCAGCAACTGCTGGACGATGCCAGGAGGACGTTTGTCACCAACAGGCGATTTGAGAATCTCCTTGCCAGGCGCCTGCCAGGGAGAAGTACTGACAGCACAAGAACGGCAAGAGCGCAGGTGCTCAGATGCACCAGGGCCAGAGCAAACTCTCCGCTTTGATGGTGATAGAGAATAGCCGTGGAGAAAGAATTCTCAATCCACGCCCAGTAGCAGCCAAAGCCAACCATGAGGCACCAGTAATCCCTCTTAGCGAGTGGCAGCTCACTAAAACGGCGCACGTGGCCTCCCTCATCCCGTTGGGGCACTCTCCCTGTTGGCTGTGATTATACAACGCTGACGGGCAGAACGATGGCGCGTCCTGCCCGTCAGCGCGTCCTGCCCGTCGATATATCAGACATCAGTGCCTATGATGCGTAGACGCCCGGAAACACGGCACGCCCTTACAGACCGGCACAGATTTCCCGGGCAGCCACCCGTCCAGAATTGACATTGTTGCCCTGGCAGCTTGCAGGGATGTTCATCGTGTACGACTCGCGATACAGTTCACACCCGTCGGTTCCCACAGCGTAAAGGCCTGCAATGGGCTTATAGTTCTTATCAACTACCTGGAATTTGCGATTGGTATGAATGCCGCCAATAGACGTATGGAAGGACATGTCCTGCCTGCAGATATAGTATGGTGGCGTTTCCAAGGCAAGCATCTTGTCAGCGGGCTTGCTAAAGTCCTCATCAACGCCAAGATGGCACAGCTCATTGTACCTGTCCACAGTCGCCTTTAACGCGGCTGGATCAAACGCAGCAGCGGTGGCGAGCTCCTCAATCGTATCTCTTTTGAAGATATTATTGTCAGGATTCGACGCGACGGCAGCATCGAGATCTGCCAGGAAAGTGTCGGCAATGATGGCAAAGCGCTCCGCCTGTGCCTGGTCGAGGATGAACCAGGACCTTTGCTGCGAGCGCACGGCATTGGCGTAGCAGTCGCGCGTGCCTATCCCGCAGTCCTCATTGACATAGCGCTCGCCATCCTGGTTGATCCAGAGCTCGGGACCACCATTATTGATTATATGGCTGAACATCGTATTCCACGTCACACCGTAGATATACGGATCGCGAAGGAAGGCACGAAAACGCGATACATCTTCGCCGCCGGCCGATACCGCCATCCGCAAACCGTCACCATCATGTCCGGGAAAACCCTGATTGGCCGAATAGGTCATATCGTAGCCGCGTTCATTCATCATCTCGATATTTTGCGCATAGCCCCCGGAAGCCAAGATCACACCTTTGGCATTGATCTGGATGATGCTGCCGTCTTCTTTCTCGGCATAGACGCCTTTGACAACACCTCCCTCGACAATCAGGTCTACCGCTGGTGTGGAGGTGAGGATCGTCGCGCCCAATTCCTCAGCTTTGGTGGCCATCGGGTCGATGAAGTTGCTGCCATTGGCATCGACAAACCAATGGAAACAGGGCACCTTGCCGGCGTCGTGGTAGTAATCGACAACGCCAGAAAACAGGACGCCGCTATCCTGCAGCCAAGCCCAGTTGTCCGCCGAGTTGGCAACCATGTCTTTCCAGAACAGGCTATCGATGCGGTAATTGAAGAACACTGCGTCGGTTTCGATAAGTTCACGAAAAGTGGGGATCTGTACACCGCTGTCTCTCTGTGCGCTGGTACCCAGGGCAAATACGCCTTCGGTACCACGACCATTGCCACCGGTTACACTCTCCTTCTCCAGGCAGTAGGTCACAGCACCCATCTCGGCTGCCTGAACGGTTGCACAGATCCCCGACGATCCTGAGCCGACAACCACGACATCAACATCGATGACTTCGGATGGTTCGTAGGCTTTGGCAGAGTCTTCCGCTGTCGTGTCCTTGTCGTCTGCCGGTGGTTCAGCGGGCGCGCAGCTGACCATTGCCCCCAAAGCTGCCACTGAACCAAGCAGACCAGCTCCCTTGACGAAGGCACGTCTCGAAACTTCCCTTGTGGTTTCCATGAATTCCTCCTTTTTGATTCACGGCTGAGCAGTAGCGAGTGCCACTGCTCCTGATTCATTCAAAGAGTAGCAAGTCGCTGGAGATGAGCCATCGAATAAACATGCTTATTTGCAGGATTTGCCCATAATTCAAAATGGATGATGTGCCATGATACGCAGGCTACCTGTCGCACCAAGAGCGCCTCTCGCGCTACACGGATGCCCTGACTTCAGGTCATCCGTGTGAGTTGCCCTGGATCTACGGGCTGCTAGTACACCTTACGTTCAGCCTTGTGAGCGCGCTTGAAGCTATACATCCGCTCATCGGCAATGGTGAGAAGTTCCCCGGGAGTTCTTGTGTTGCTTGCGTCAATCGCAATGATCCCAAAACTCATAGAGTGGTGATAGAGGTTTCCTGGCTGTTCGTTGAGCGCTATCATCTGACTGCGCAGCTCAGCCATGCGCTCCAGTGCAGAATCCTCGGGCCAATCGGCAGTCAACAACATAAACTCATCGCCGCCGATGCGACAGACATAGGTCTGCCGTGAAAAGGAGAGCAGCAGCTCGACTGCCAGGGAGATATAGGCATCACCCTCTGCATGGCCGAACTCATCGTTGACATACTTGAGGTTGTCGAGATCGACAAAGCAAATCACGAACTCCCTGCGAGCGGCGAGCCACTTCTCTAAAACGTCCATTCCAAAACGACGGTTATAGACGCCAGTGGCAGGGTCTTGATTGGAGATATCTGTCAAGCGACTGACGTCTGACTGCAGTGCCTCGCTTTCCTCATGCGCGGTCTGAACCTCATTGAGCAATTCCCTGCGTTGAGCGTCAAGCTCGGCGATCATATCGTTCATTGCCTCGGAGAAATCTCCCATGAAACTCACTCGCTGCTGATAGTCGCCCTTCGCGACCTGCTGGGTCTGCCATGTCAGATGACGCAGAGAAGCCTGCAGCGATTTCAGACCCGAGGCAACCTCGTTGCCGGGCGAAAGCGGCGAGGTGTTCAGATCTCCGCGTGCGATATCCTCGGCCAAAATGGTCGCCTCGCGTATACTTTGGACGTAATAAACCAAGCCTCGCCCGAAATCACGGAAATCCTCGGGTAACTCATCAGGGTCAAGCGAGGCCTTTGTAGGATGATAGATGGCGTCTCTCAGGTAATCGAAAAGCCTTTGAGCCGTCGGATTACTGGTCATTATCCTGCTCTGCTCTCTCATCCTTTCCCAAAGCTGTCATGCTCAAACTCAAACACAGCCCTCTTAGTTCTGTACGGTGCCACGGAAGCGGCAGGTGCGATCTCCATTTGCCCAGCAGTCGATTTCGCGCACATCATAGCGCTTTCCCGTAAAGGTTTCGAGGATGCCGGCAATGAAGCCTTCATCGTAGTTGCAGACGGTTTCATTGGTCATCGGTAGGCCACTGCAATCGAGATCCTGACCAACGGTAAGCACGAGATTGCCCGTCTCTGAATCGAAGGCCTCCATGCGCAGGATGCCGATCTTGAGGTCCTCAAGTGCCTTTTGCAGATCGGCGATGAAGGTATCGAGGTCGACGGTGAGATCAAGGGTAGCCTTGGTGAACTCCACGCCAGCCAGAAACCCAGCATCTCGGAAGAGATCGTTGGCCTTCTCAGGGCCATAGTTCTGCGTCAGGATATCGAGCATCGTAAACTGCATCAGGCGGTATACCAAAACCGGCATCTCTTCACCGAGATTGCCGCGCCCTTCTTTGATGTCGCCAAGGTTATCCCAGGCAAACTTGTTGTGCGTCGGTGACGCCGTGAAAACATTCTCCATTCGACGAACTCCTTTCAGATAAGCCTTCTGGTACAAGAGCAGGCCTGTACATTGCTACCTCCACAATAGCAAATTAAGGTCCGTCTGTGTGCTGAGTCCGAAGATATCTCTCAATCAGGTGCAGTAGCGCAATGGAATTATCTTACAAACCCGCCTGCTTTGCCAGTGATTCGGGCGCCAGGGCATGGGTCAGCATCTCCTGAGGACTGATCAAGCCCGCCTGGTACAGGCGCAGCAGACTGGTGTCCATGCCAACCATCCCCTCATTTGAAGAGGTAGTGATGACCTGAGACATCTGATGTGTGCGCCCCTCGCGAATCAGATTGCGAATGGCGTTGTTGCAATGCATGAGCTCGAAAGCGGGAGTCATGCCACCGGCAAGCAGCGGAATCAACTGCTGTGAGACAACATTTTGCAGCACCATCGAAAGCTGCATACGCACCTGATTCTGCTGTTCAGCACGGAAGGAGTCCACCAAGCGGTCAACCGTGTTTGTTGCACCGACGGTGTGCAGGGTCGAAAGTACAAAGTGGCCGGTTTCGGCGGCAGTCAAAGCGATGCTGATCGTCTCCGCATCACGCAGCTCACCGATCAGGATGACGTCGGGACTTTGCCGCAAAGCGGCACGGAGAGCCGTAGCATAGCTGGCAGTATCGATGTTTACCTCACGCTGAGAAACCAGACTCCTGTTGTGCCGGTGAAGAAACTCGATGGGGTTTTCCAGAGTGATGATATGAGCATTGCGTGTTGTGTTGATGCGATTGATGATAGTTGCAAGGGTCGTGGTCTTCCCGGAGCCTGCCGGACCGGTGATGAGAACCAGTCCTCGGCGGAGGTCGGCGAGGTCGAGAACCTGAGGCGGGATGGAGAGCGCGAGCGGATCGGGCATATCGAAAGACACGACGCGGATAACAGCGGCCAGAGTACCACGTTGTTTATAGGTGTTCACGCGAAAACGCGAAACTCCCTTGATGGCGAAGGAGAAGTCGTCGTCGCCCCTCTCTGCCAGATAGTCGATTGAACGGCCCTCTGCCAAGGTGTATATCTGCTCGATGAAGTCCTGAGTATCACCTGGCAGAAATATCTGGTCGTTAAGTTCCTCAATATCGGCCCCGAGTTTATAGCTCAGAGGCTTGCCGGTTATCACAAAGATATCGGCAACTCCCTTATTGACCAGTTCCCCGAGAAGTTCGGATGCATTCATGCTGACCACTGTCTCCTATCCTTGGTTCCCATTATTCGCAGGCACAGATTGCCAAGTGAGTATCGTGAACTGCCCTTCATCAGAAATGGCGAGCTCGACGGTGAGCTGCCGATTGGTATCGATCTCAAATATCTCCGACACACGATACCCCATCTGCCCCTCCTCGAACTCATAGATATAGCCGCCTTCTTCCAACGCGGCCGCCAGGGATTCACCACTGGCGCCCTCGAGAGCCCTGGAGAGCTGCGCGACCCATTGTTCAGCCGCAGTGTCGGCGGCGTAGTAGTCTTGCATGGATTGCAGCGCCTTATTGGTGAGGTTGAGATCGGAGCGTGCAGAGACAAGCGAGAGTACCGAGAAGGTTGTGAGCAACACGACAACCATGATTGTCACGAGGGTGGTAAGACCGATACCAACGGCTGCGCGAGAGCGCGCTTTCTTGCCTGTAGGGGGCATCAGGCACCTCCCTCATTCCCAAGCGATTCTGGCGCGGACGCAATCGTAGGCACATACCGAGCGACGACGAAGTCAAACAAGATATCCGCTTCGGTCGGGTCGTCAATACGTTGAGCCGAAATCTGCGCCTGATGCAAAGCCCCGTCATCGGACGCCTCGCAGGACAGAAGATACATCGCATCATCCCGTGAACCAACAGGCACAAAGTCCCCGTCATAGTACAGACTGAGGGTCTGTCCTGCGACCTCGGAGGCAGGGAAGCGCCCCGCGAGCGCATCCATATCACCACCTGTAGCCTTGAAGTTCTCCGCCAGGGTCTGTGCTTCAACGCCGAGACGCGAAGTCGCAGCACTGAGGTCGGAGGTGGTCTTGGCCGACGCAAAGACCTGCAGACAAACGGTCGCGCACAAGACAAAGACCACGAGATCCAAGACGAGCTCAAGAAAGAAGGCACGGGAGCCGGAGGGTTTCTGCTTCGCCATCACTGAGCACCCGCCTGCGTCACCGGCGTCCATTCGGTCTCCTGCAGAAACTGCAGCGCGGCCGGAGACTGGGACTTGAGAGAGAGAGCGATACTCGAAAGACTTCCATCCGGCAAGGTGAATTCGAGCTCAAGTAAGCTGCCGACCCCTTGGCTCGACTGCGTGGCCCGCATCGACTCAAGGGGCATGATAGTCTGTCCAAGTTGGTAGTTCACATCAGCCCCAGAAAGGATGAGGGCTTCGCAGAGCATGCCGTCATGTACGTATATCCAAGTTTCATAGAACTGACCGCTGGTCTGATCGATAAGCACCAGGGCGTCGGCTCCATCGAGCTGGCGAACAGTAATGGCGCCGTTGCTGTCGCTTTGTCGCACCTTCTCTGCGACATACAATGAGCTGGTGCGCTGATCATAGTTCGCCTGCATGATGTTCGATGCCTCACGATAGATTCCTGCGCCAAAGGCGCACAACAGCAAGGCAAGAGCCGCATAGACGCTGAAAAGCGCCAAAACGACGAAGACATCCGCCTGATGGCGTCTCATGAGCCGCCTCCGGATAACAGGGTCTGCACCTCGTTGCCGCCATGGATGGGGATGACGCGTATCGCGGGCATCAGGTTATCGCCCATCGACTCGTAATAGATGGCGTAGCGACTGTAGTCGATGGTCAGACCATAGTTGTGCTCCAGATACTGTACTCCGCCGATAGTGCCGGGAAAACGCCCCTCGATGGCATAGCACTGCACTGCGCTTCGGCGCACACTGTCTTCAACGAAAGCGATCTGATTCGTATCAACCGAGTTGGACACTCCACGGAGCGCGAAAAAGACCACACTGCAAAGCAGCGCCGCAAAAACAAGCAGCCACAGCATCCGCGAACGGAGCAGCCGCCCAGGCAGTGTCTTTATCTGCAGCGTTGACATCGCCTTCTCAGCTCAGATGCTCGACAGTATGCCCAGCAGAGGCAGCATGACAGACAGCAGGATGATGCCAACGAGCCCGCACATGATTCCAACAAGCGTTGGCTCAATGGCGGCAACCAGACTGGCCACCTTGCGCTCGGTGGACAGGGTGATAGTCTGTCCGATCTGATCGAAGGCCTGAGCATCGGTGCCGGTACGGAATCCGACAGAAAGCAGTGCCATCGATTCAGCCGGGAAGAGTTTGCTCGACTCGACTGCCTTCTGGAAGCTCTCACCCGCCGTTACCTGCTCCTGTATCTGCTTGACCCGAACGACCGCCCGTTTGTTATCCACAAGTGGAAGAGCCAGTCGAAGGGCCTGATCGGGCGCCAAACCGCTGTTGAGCATCGTTGACAGTGCCAGCGCAAAGCGTTGAGTAGACATTTGCAGAGACAGGCCACGCGTTATGGGCGCGTTCGCGAACACGCTGGCATAGAATCGTTTACCCACAGGCGTGATACGCAAAACAAGTCCGATGACGATGAGGGCGACAAGTACGCCACCGATATAAAGCGCAGAGCCATTGAGGGCCTGTCCAAGACTGAGTAGCCCCTGGGATAAACCGGTCATTTGGAATCCAAGCTGGGCAAAAACCTGCTCAAAGACCGGCATGGCCTGAGTCAACAAAAGGATGACGACCAAAAAGACCATGAACATCATCGACAGCGGATACACCAGCGATGAGCGAATCGACTGCGCGAGCTCATCACGCTTCTCGTAGTAGTTATGGAGGGAGGCGCAGGTTTCTTCCATACGGCCGGTCTCCTCGCCGATGCGGATCAGCGACAGAGCGTAGCCGGGGAGCACGCCTATCTGTTCCAGAGAATCGGTCAGCGTCTCTCCCGCGGTGGCAGCCGTATAGAGCGCCTCCATCAGTTGTCTCTCGTCGGCGTTCTTCGCGTTGAGCCTGAGTATCTCAAAGCCCTCCGCCAATGGCAGACCCGAGTGATAGACCAGTTCCAGGTTCGCGAAGAACATCCCCAGGTCTGCAGGGGACAGTTCCTTGCGTCTGCTGGTTGCTTCGGTCATCACCACACTCCTTTCCCTCCTCAATAACTCCTTGCAGACATCTTGTCGTCTGCCCTGCCCGCCGCAAAGGATCGTTCGCGGAGAGCGCTAATAATAAAACATCGCCTGATAAGTGCTTCCATCCCCAATGATCGAGCTGATATCACCCGTACCCTGGCCAGCTGAGTCGAAGGTTGGATCGAGAAGTACCCAGGTGCTGCCGGTAAACTGGATCTCGCGCCGAATCGTGCCCTGATCGGTGGTATAGATCTCGATCCAGGCATGGTAGGCAGAGCCAGCATACCCAATCTCAAGCCTTGTTGGGAGACGCTGTGAACGCATCATCGCCGCAGTGAGTGAGGCAAAGTCAAAGCAGATACCATTCTCGCTTGCCAGGGTGTCAGCGTTGTTCGGCAGATAACCAGGCTGCACCTCGGCAGCCTTATCGTAGTCATAGCTGATGTTCTCGACAACCCACATGTAGATATCATTGGCAGCATCAACTTCGGTGACCGCTCCGTCGGTGACCTGCTGCCCCAAAGTGACCGTCTGATCGCCTTCCGAAAAATCGACATACTGGTTGGGATAGAGGAAGGGCTTGAACTGATCCGTTATCTCCGCTGCGACATCCTGTGAGAATAGGGCGGCATACGTTTCACCGGATATATTCTGGTAAACTCCCACGGTATAGGTACCACTGCCGGCTGTCAGCGGTATGGTGACATAGCCATGATCCTGTTTGATGTTGTATTGGTATTGATTGCCATCGGGCGTATCCACAAGAATTTTGACGGTCGTATCGCCGAGATGCGATGAAGCGCAGATATAGCCATCGGTGGCATTCGAGAAATCAAGAGTCGCATTCTCATCTCCAGCGACTGCTTCACCAGGCTGCTCAACGGCCAGAACCTGGGGCGTATTATCACGCGGAGGGCCAGAGCTCGCCGATGTACCTGCCGTCGAACCCCCGCATGAGGTAAGCAGCACCGCCATCAGGCAGGCCGTCACGCTGACGACCGGCAGAACAGCCGCATACGCCATTCTCGGGAATCGCTTTAACACAAGCCTTATAGCCTTCCTTGATAATTGCCCCGCCCCGGAGTTCCCCGGATTTGTCACGTACCAGTATCTCACACAAAATCCCGTGAGAGAAGATACCATTCAGGGCATGCTGAAATTCAACCTACCCAAGGAAACCTACCGGAAACCGTTCGGCAAGAGGGTTTACATCGGTTTTGAGAGCCAGGCTCTCAAGGTTTCTGGAATAAACATTTCTCTGCTGCGTGCACGCACTGATACTGAATGGGAGGCTCAGACAGACAAGGACGAGTAGCAGGAACTTCACTATTGCTATCTCTCTCTCTTTGCTGTGCTCATATCAAACCTGTCTCATTGAAATTGATAGATATGATCTGTTTATAAGAGCCGTATGGCCGAGGACCAACCCCGCAGCTCAGGATGACAGTGGGGAGAGGGTCGGCTTGCGCCGAAGCCGCAACCTAGGATGGCACTCCTTTGTTGCGGTTCCCTGCTCTTGTATTTCACATAATATGCGATGTATAATTCTCATAATATGAGAGTTGAAAAAGTTATCATGATAAGCGCACCGAGGAGGACACCATGCCTTTAACGGAAAAGGGATACAGGACACGTCTTGTGGATAAAGAGATCTCCGATACATTGGGAGTCTTCGGTGCACTCAGCATAGAGGGACCAAAGTTTTGCGGAAAGACATGGACGGCATTAAATCACGCGAGGAGCGTCACGTATATTGCCGATCCTGCCGGGGGATTTGCGAATAGGCAGCGAGCCATCATAGACCCGGCCCTTGTCCTGGAAGGTGACTCGCCGCACTTGGTTGACGAATGGCAGGAGGTGCCTGGCATTTGGGACGCAGTGCGTTTTGCCGTTGACCGAGGGCGTGCACGCGGACGATTTATCTTGACAGGATCTGCCGTGCCTCCACAAAGGAGCGTCATCCATAGCGGAGTGGGCAGAATCGAAAGCCTTCGGATGCGCTCGCTTTCCCTGTTCGAGTCCGGAATCTCCACCGGTGCCGTATCATTGCAGGCGCTATTCTCAGGAGAAGACCTTAAGCCGAGCAACTCTGTGGCAACGATAGAGACCCTCATTGAGGCCACCGTGCGCGGCGGTTGGCCAGAAAGCCAGGACCTGCCTATCGGAGGGGCCGCCCGCATCCCACAAAACTATGTGACGAGGCTCGTCACAAAAGATCTATCCGAACTAGACGGCATCGCTCGTGACCCGGCTAAAGTGAATGCAACCCTTATTTCACTGGCGCGCAATAATTCCACCTTGGTCGCGAACACGACTCTTCAAAAAGACATTGATGCAGGCAACCAGACAATCACAAGAGAGACCGTCGCAGAATATCTTTCCGCACTGAAACGCCTGTATGTCTTGGAGGAGATTCCCGCATGGTCGCCACACATCCGCTCAAAAACCATGCTGCGGAGGGCACCGAAACGACTGTTCACCGATCCGTCCCTTGCTGTCGCGGCGCTGGGGCTTACCCCCGAAAGACTCTTATCTGACCTGCGGACATTTGGGTTTATGTTCGAGAGCCTGTGCTTGCGGGATATTGCGGTGTATGCCGACACGTTTCACGGCCTGCTGTCTCACTACCTTGACGACACGGGCTTGGATGCGGACGCGATCATCGAGTTAAGGGACGGCACATGGGGCGCCATCGAGATCAAGCTCGGCAGCAACCAGGTGGAGGAAGCCGCTGCCAAGCTAGTGCGCCTGAAGAGAAAGATGATAAGAAGTGAGGCCGCACCGCCTGCCTGCCTTGTGATAGTCACAGGATTACACGGCTTTTCCCACAGACGGGAGGACGGCGTCTATGTAATCCCCATTGACTGCCTCGGGCCCTAAATCACTATGGCCCGATACCGTAGCACAAAGGTGCAGCAAGACCATATGGCTCTCGAGGGCGCACAACAGGGGTTGTCGTGGCGGTCACTCTCTGTCGCCTTGCGCAATACGTCCAATCGCCATATCCCCAATAGTTCCATCAGATTATGAGCCTTTGCAAGCGCAGTGGATTTTGCCTTTGCGGAAGCGATCTCGCGCAGGCCCGCCCACTTTGCGTCCTCCTTGGGGATAAGCCCGCGCATTGCAACTCCCAACAGGTAGGGCGCATAGCGCAGGGCACTATCGAGGATGCGATTGACCCGTACCGGCGGCGCGCCTGCGGATAAGACCATGCCGCCTGCGGCCTTTACACTTTCTGTCAGCATGGGCCAAAACACCGGCAGCAGCGAGGCATCCTTTTTCAAGCGCGCGGGCAAGCTTGGCGGAGCTCACTGCGGGGCTTTGCGGCAACGTGCGCACCGCTCGGCGAACCATCTCCTCCCCAATTTGCCCATTCTCTACAAACTCTCTCAAGAGCCAAGGTGCAAAATAGACCGAATCCTCGCTATGTGCGAGCAATCCTACCGTCACGATCAACAGCGACGCAAGCAGAGGGGCCGCAAGCCCCCTTTCAAAGAGCCGTCCTTCTCCTCAATCCGATTTCGATGCTCGCACACGGCCAGAGCTTTTTGCGATTCGTCCCAGTGCGGCCACGCTTCGCTGTGCTTGTTTTTCTTAAACACGGTCTCGCCCGCTGCAAGCTTATAAGCCTGACACTGCCCCTCTTTTTCCAAGTCGTAATACCATCCGTTATTGAGGATTTTATAAACACGGCCCGCCTTATCCGGCAAAGTCAAGGTGAAGAGCAGCCCGCTTGGCCCTTGCGAGCAAGGCGGCAAGCCTTTGCGCCGCCAGGACAGCGCGGGATGAACCGCCACGCCGCGCGAGCGCACGGATGCCAGGCAGTTCAAGCGCGTCTGCGTGCCAGTCCAACAGCGCCACATCGGCTATCCCAAGGCGCAACAACCCGCGCTCCCATGCCTCTGTTATGGCGCGCGTCGAGTCCTCCGCCGCATCGAGCGTAGGGCACGCAAGGCCGCCAACATATTGATTGAGGCGCCGGACGACAAAGAGCTGACGCGACACGCAGAAGCGATGCGTCATCGTCATCATCCCCACCCAAAGAAGACGGGTGATCCGGATCGGTCGGGTCGTGCTCGTCGCCCTGATCGGGAGGAGCGTTTGCGTTTTCGCGGTCGTGCTCTTCGGCCTCACTGACATGGACAGATGATCCCGCATACAGACGGTTTGAGGCCGCGTCTGTCCGTGCCCCATCCCCACCGTAGCGTGCGGCATAGAGCGTAAGGCCACCTTCGCTTACAACTCTCAGTCTGTTTTCTGCATCCCAGGCATACTGAAGGCTGGAGTTTCCCTGCCCTCGTGAGACGAGGTTGCCGTCTTTGTCCCAGTGATAGGCGCCCTGCCTCATATTCAACTGTCAAAGAACACGTACGGAATTTCTTGAAAACTCTCCTGTCTTCCCATGGCTGGCCCCTGCGCTCATATCCGGGTCCGTGTCGTGTGTCACCCGCCTCATGCGCTCGGTGTGACGCTTCGTGCGCTGTCATTCAGGCGGGGTTCGGAAGCCAATAACAGTACCAATTGCGATCCATCTCGTTGAGGCCAAAGAGCTCTGTCAGATCATCTTTCGAGTAGACAAAAACGATGAATTTGGGTATGCCATTGCTGGAGAAACCGAATTCCACAGTCATGCCCCCCGTCATGAAATAGCTTGTGAAATCGGGCGAACGATAGGGCACTTTTTTGAACAGGCGTATGGCTGCCTCTGCCAGATCGGGATACCACTCCCTGGAACCATCGTCTCTGACAAGATAGCCCTCTCTATCGACAGAACCCTCAATGCCAAGGGCCATGAACTCATCCTTGACATCCTCGAATAACTCCCGCTCCTCGTAGAAGAAGGCCCATTCATCAGGGGCCCGATCTATCCTTTCCTGTTTGAGGTAGAAACCGAAGGCAACACCCGCAGCCAGTATCGCCACCACCACGCAGGACATCACGACTGTCCCGGGTCTGATCTTCATCGTCATCCTTCACTCAATTTGTGGCGATTACGTCCCGTGGGTTTTCGGTCTGCCTCAATTTTAGGTTTTGCGACAACTACAAATCCTAAACCATTCCTATCCGATAGTAATACCAATTGCCCTCAACTCTTGTAAAAAGATCTTCAGGCAACTCCCCGTTGGTCCACATGAAACCTTCCATAACCCGTGTGTCTCTGTAGTAGAATTCGAAGTCTATCTGTATACAACCAGACACTACACCACTACTACCAATATTTGGTTGTGGATAGGGTACTATCTCAAAATAGTGCAAGGCATCCTCGGCCAGCTTGGGATACCATTCCCACGTCGCGTTTCTTTGTTCGTCAAACCATACGAAATATCCAGTTTCGTCGACGTATCCATCAAGAATCGGAAGTTCGCTTCTGATGTCTTCGAATAACTCACGGTTCTCATAGAAGAAAGCTAATGGGCCAGTGTAACTCGCGATGCGTTCCTGTTTGAGGTAGAAACCGAAGGCAATACCCGTTGCAAGGAGTGCCACCACCACGCAGGCCATCACGACTGTCCCGGGTCTGATCTTCATCCTCATACATCCCATCTATTGGCCAAAACTGGTAGGTATTCGTAC
>JAIRXA010000153.1 GCA_031268525.1 Coriobacteriales bacterium
TTTGTTGAGAGCTCAAGCAGTCCTTTGGGGCTGGCGGCGATGAGGGTATGGAGTCGGTCGGGCTTGCCCGAAGACGGCAGGCGCGAAGATGTCAGGCCCGAAGGCGTCAGGTGCGAAGATGTCAGGCCCGAAGGCGTCAGGTGCGAAGACGGCGCGGCCTGAATGGAGAGCGCTGTTGTCTCCCGCAGCACCTCAATATTTGAATCCGCGAGCATCAAAGTCTCGCGCTCGGCATATTCGGGGCCGGTGAGCTCCAGCTCAAAGCGCTCCAGACCAAAGCCATTGTGTATGCACTGCCGCAGGATGCCACCGAGGAAGGGATGTCTGTCGAGCAACAACACCCGTCCGGCGCCCTCGCGACGGGCCGCCACGGCAGCAGCCAGACCCGCAGCTCCCGACCCAACGACGATGATGTCGTAAGGGACCGTAGGGACCGTAGGGGCGGACCCGTAGGGGCGGACCTCAGTCCGCCCGCCCGCCGAAGGCGCACTCTCGCAGGTTCCGCCAGGTGTAGGGGCGGACTTCAGTCCGCCCGCTGGAGCAGGAACATCTTCCGCACTTATGCGGTCGAACTGCGGCTCGCTCACATCAGTTGATTCGCCTTCATCGGTCGACTCGCCTACGAGCATTCGTGAGCCGGGCAGGCGTTTGTCAAGCATCTCGGGCGGACAGGCTGCTGCCGAGCAGAGTTCGGCAATCAGTTCAGGAGTGCAGAAACCGCCGTGACAGCGACCCATCATCGCGTTTGTGCGCCATTTCAGGGTGTCGAGGCTGAGCACGGGCAGAATACCCGCGAGTTCGGTGGCGATGTCGGCGGCGGTGACCGTGCAGCATCGGCAGACAATCCGTCCGTGTTGTGGGTCGGCGGCAATCGCGGCGGCGCGCTCCGCCGTATCCATCTGCGCAAAGGGCTTTTGTCCTGCGCGGCGCCTACGAGGGGAGAAGTCTGCTCGGCGCTCTGCGCCAAGATGGGTGGCAACTGTTGTGGCAATGTCGACCGCTACGGCAGGCGCTGCGGTCAGCCCCGGCGATTCGAGGCAGGCGATATTGAAGAAACCGGGCACGTCAGCCACCTCGCCAAGCACGAAATCGCCACTCGTACCCTTGGCACGCAGGCCGGCAAAATTCGCGATCACTCCGCTTGGCGAGGCATCAGGCCAAGTCAGGCGAGCAGTGTCGAGTACGAAGGCCATCCCCTCGGTGGTGGTTGGGGCTGCTGTACGGTCCTGTTGCGGCGTGGCGTTTGGCCCGATGAGCAGGTTGCCGTGGACGGTAGGCGTGACGAGCACACCCTTACCGTGTGCGCTCGGTGTCTGAAAGACCGTGTGGGAGAAGAGCGCGCCGTAGGGGGTATCGTAGAGCAGGTACTCGCCACGCACAGGGTGGATCGTGAGTTTTGTCGCGGAGACGAGGTTGTTGAGCTCGTCAGCGTGGGTACCCGCTGCATTGATGACGACGCGGCAGCAATACTGGAGTCCGTCGACGGTGGTGAGAAGGAATCCGGGCTCCTCATCTTCCCGCTCGATCCCGATCACCTGTGCGTTGAAGATGAAGTCAACACCATTTTCTGCTGCGTTTTCTGCCGCCGCGAAGGTCAGTCCATAGGGATCGCAGATTGCGCCGGTCGGCACCAGCAGGGCGCCCAGAGCCTCGGGGGAGACCTTCGGTTCCCGAGCGTGTAGCTCGGTGTGATCTACCAGACGCACCTCGGTAAGCCCGTTTGCCAACGCACGCGCCTCAAGATCGCGCAGAGCGCACAACTGTTCCTTATCAAAGGCGACGACGAGCGAGCCGTTGCGGTCATAGCCAAATCCCAATTCGTCGGCCCATGCAGGGAACAGTTGTGAACCGGCCACACAGTAGTGTGCCTTCCGCGAGCCGGGGGTGGGATCGTAGCCCGCGTGGACGATGCCCGAGTTCGCTCGGCTTGCACCGCAGGCCACATCGTTACCGGCTTCGAGTACCGCAATGCGCAGGTCAAAGCGCGCCAACTCACGCGCCACACAGCAGCCTGCCACTCCGGCGCCGACGATGACAGCGTCATAGCAGACAGGTTTGGCGCTTGCAGAATGGGGGATTACGCTCATGGATGCAGCATACCTTAAAGCCGGTCATAGGGTATAGTAAAAGTCTACTCATCAGAAATGAAGGAGTCACCCGAAGGAGCCCCATGTCTCGCAAGCCAGCACCTGATCGCCCCGTTGCCCCGTCGCACCCCACAGCACTCGACCGCCCCGTTGCCCCGTCTCGCAAGCCAGTATCCGACTGCCCCGTTACCCTGTCTCACCCCACAGCACTCGATCGCCCCATCAAAGCTGTCTTCTTCGACGTTGGGCAGACCTTGCTCGCGCCCGGCATTCCCGAGGAAGAGGTCTTCATCAAGGCCGCTGCTCTGACGGGAGCAACACTCGGTTGCGATGATGTGACGCGCAATCTTCGACAGGCCTATGAGCTCTACGAGGAGCTTTACGCGGGCGATGACTCCTTCTGGGCCGATGAGGAACGTTCCACGGCCATCTGGCTTACGGTCTATGCCCATCTCGCCAGGCTGTCCGGTGTGCCCGATCAGGCTGAGGCAATCGCGCGAATCGTTCACGAGACCTACTTCCATGCTGGCGCGTGGAAACTCTTTGACGACGTACTTCCCACCCTCGATGCGCTCAAGGCCCGCGGAGTACGCATGGGTTTAATCTCAAACTGGGACAGCTCACTGGAGCCCATCATCATGGACTTGGGTCTCGGGCACTATTTTGCGACCATAATCGCTTCGACGGTCGTGCGTATGCACAAACCGCAACGGCAGATATTCGACCTCGCTTTGGAGCGGATTGGGTGTGCTGCCTCTGAGGCCATCCATGTCGGCGATCATCTGCAGGCCGATGTTGGCGGTGCGCGACAGGCGGGACTCACGCCCGTGCTCATCGACCGAGACCATCTCCACCGGCCAACGATAGTCGCTGGAGGGGCAGGTGCCGCCGAACGGGCTGCAGTGGATGGGGTAACCGCCACCGGGCAGATCACAGCAGACGAGGCAGGCGCCATCGGGCAGGGCGATTGTGGGGTAACCGCCGCCGAGCGGGTCGCAGCAGACGAGGCACCCCCCGTCAGGCAGGTCACAGCAGACGAGGCAGGTGTCTCGGCGTTCTTGGCAGCCAGAGCAGGCGCCGCCAATCAGGTTACCTGCGACGACCAGCTCATCGTCATTCACGATCTACGCGACGTGCTGGATATTTTGTAGTACACTGCACATCACTACGCATTCGGCGTACTTCGACCGTGCACTTCCGAACGCACGGTGCCGCCACAGGGTGTGCTAAGGCGGACCCCATGTTCCTGAAGATACTCATGATGGTGCTGTTCTTCGGCGTCACCGTCTACATCGGTTTTGCTACGCGGAAATCTACGGGCAATGTTGACGGTTTCGTGCTGGGCGGTCGCAAGGTCGGTCCCTGGCTCTCGGCCTTCGCCTATGGGACTTCCTACTTCTCGGCAGTCGTCTTCATCGGCTATGCAGGGCAGTTTGGTTGGAAGTATGGCATGGCTGCGCTGTGGATTGGTCTGGGCAATGCCTTCATCGGCTCGATGCTGGCCTGGTATGTGCTCGGTGCTCGCACGCGCGCGATGACCCATCACCTCGGGGCGCAGACGATGCCGGAGTTCTTCGGCGCACGTTTCAACAGCAGTGCCTTGCGCATCGCCGCCGCCATGATCATCTTCATCTTCCTGATTCCCTATACGGCAAGTGTCTACAATGGTCTCTCGCGCCTGTTTTTCATGGCCTTTGCCATTCCCTATGAATGGGCGATCATAGGTATGGCAGTTTTGACCTGTATCTATGTGGTACTCGGTGGCTATATGGCAACTGCGGTCAACGACTTCGTGCAGGGCTGTATCATGCTTGTGGGCATCGTCGCGGTGATCGTAGCAGTGCTGCTGGGGCATGGCGGCTTCAGCGAGGCGGTCGTCGCTCTCTCGCAGATCCCCAACGACCCGGCGGGTGCGGCGGGTGCGGCGGGTACGGCGGGCATGAGCGGAGCCTTTACCTCGCTCTTCGGTCCCGATCTCGTCAATCTGCTCGGCGTGGTCATTTTGACTTCGCTGGGCACTTGGGGACTTCCTCAAATGATATCAAAGTTTTATGCTATTAAATCGACCTCGGTTATCAAACGCGGTGCGATCATCTCTACCCTGTTCGCGCTCGTCGTGGCTGGCGGCTCATACTTTCTCGGTGGCTTTGGCCGTCTGGTCGCAGCCGACGTTCCGCTCACCCCCGCCGGCTCGCCGGTCTACGACGCGGTTGTGCCTACCCTGCTTTCCAACATGCCCGACCTGCTCATTGGACTGACGGTGGTGCTGGTGCTCAGTGCCTCAATGAGTACCTTGAGCTCGCTCGTACTCACCTCCAGCTCCACGCTTACCCTCGACTTCATCAAAGGTACTGTTGCCAGGAAGATGACTGAGAAAAGCCAGCTGCTCTCCATCCGTGTATTGATCGTCGTCTTCGTTGTCATCTCTGCGGTCATCGCTCTCGTACAGTACAACTCTTCGGTGACCTTCATCGCTCAGCTGATGTCGATCTCCTGGGGCGTGCTGGCGGGCAGCTTCCTGGCACCTTTCCTCTATGGCCTGTACTGGAAGCGCGTGACAAAAGGAGCGGTCTGGGCCTGCTTTGTCTGGGCGGTCGGTCTGGTCTGTTCCAACATGGTGTTTGGCTTCATCGCCTCGCCGATCAACGCCGGTGCGCTGGCAATGGTCGGTGGACTGATCATCGTGCCGCTGGTCAGTCTGATAACGCCCAAGCCTGACGCAGAAAAGACCGATCGGCTTTTTGCCGAGAGCTACGTGAGTCTCCACGACAACCCACTTGATAACCCTACGGATTCGTGAGGGTTCACCCGATACGAGAGGCGGGCACGGCAACTGTGCGTTCCTTTGTGGGGTGTCAGGCACAGCAACCGTGCGTTCCTTTGTGGGGGCGGGCTTTGACCGCCCGCATGAGAAAGGGCAGGCCCTCAGGTTCCGCAAGGCGTGAGAAGAGAGGATTTTCGTACCCACCGGGCGGTCAAAGCCCCGCCCCTACGGAGACGTCCCGGCACACATCCCACGTACCCACACGGACTCGCCGTCTACCAGCAAGCTCGCAATGACGCAGGGGTCTGAACGGTAACGCTATAAACTTAATTGATCTGTGCGTTCGCTACATTTTTTGTAACGCCTACCCCTGGTTGCTATAATAACGAGAGACAAGCGTTCCAAGAAGGATGAATGAAGCGGAGAGGCACAGGGCAATGGTTAGCTATAAAAAACTACGGCACATCCTCTTCGACAGAGACCTGAGGAAGAGAAGGGCTATAAAGTGGAGCGCACATATCAATGGGTTTCATTCTATGAAGCATTGGCAGACAAGCTATTCGAATACGAAGACAAGCGTGATGAGCTTTTCGAGCAGATAAAAAACACCGCATCTGAGCAGCCCTTGATGGAATATCTTCATTTTGAGAATAAAGAGTGGTGGGACGCCAAGAATAACCATATAGACCCATTCTCGATTTTCGCCGCATTCAATCGGGGGATAACGGAAAACAACAGAACGAAAATCGCAACGCTCTTTGCCTCCCTATTTAAAATAGGGATTCCTTCTCCTACCACGTTTCTGGGCATTCCCGTTCTCAACAACATGAGATCATTTTATTCAGGAGATGATGATTTATGGGAGTTGTTTGTTCAAGCAATAACTTCTGAAAAAAACAACAAGTTATCCGATAGCTTTAGTGCTTCGTTTAACAATGCCGTCAACACGTACGGAAACGGCTTGTCCAGTATTACGATAGGCTTATATTGGATACGGCCAAACTTTTTCATGCCCCTTGACGACAATTCCAAGAAATGCGTTTCGAGGGATTATGGTCTGTCTGCCGCGAGTGTTCAGGGAGGCGCTGAGTACGTTGAGTATCTCGACGCTCTTAAAACGAAAATGAAGGATGACGAGAAGGGAATTTCATTACCCGAATTATCATACAGAGCATGGGCCGACAAAGCTCCTGCCACACAATCATTTGTGGGCAGCAATACATCAACTGGTGAAGGTGCGACCACATTTGATGGAGGTACATCTCGATCTGCCATGCCAATACTGCAGAAGAACATCATCCTCTGCGGAACACCCGGCACTGGCAAGACATACAGCACCATCCAATATGCGGTTGCAATCGTCGAGGAAAAGTCCCTTGCTGAAATCAAGACTGAGGACTATGGAGCAGTATTCAGCCGCTACCTGCAACACAAGGAAGACGGTCTTGTGGCGTTCACGACATTCCATCAATCGTTTGGCTATGAGGAATTCATCGAAGGCATCCGTCCAGTCATAGTATCAGAGGAAGAGGGGGAAGACTCCGATACGAGCAGGGAGATTAAGTACCGGATTCACGATGGCGTTTTCAAGGACTTCTGCGACAGGGCCGTAACGCCTATCGGTGGCGAAAAAGTTCCAAACCGCGTCTTTATCATCGATGAGATTAACAGGGGAAACATATCAAAAATATTCGGTGAACTTATCACCCTCATCGAGCCATCAAAGCGCATCGGTGCAGCGGAGCAATCGAGGACACTCCTGCCATACTCAGGACAAAACTTCGGCGTGCCGGACAACGTATACATCATCGGTACAATGAATACCGCTGATCGCTCAATCGCTCTGATCGATACCGCGCTTCGGCGTAGGTTTGACTTTATCGAAATGCTCCCCGATTCGTCCACGCTTGCGGGGATTACTGTCGGCAATATCGACATCGCAACAATGCTCGACACCATGAACAAGCGCATAACAATCCTGCTTGACCGGGAGCATACAATCGGCCATTCATACCTGCTGCCTTTGGCAACAGACAATTCTCTTGCAAAGCTCGCGGAGATTTTCAAGAACAGAATCGTTCCGCTCCTGCAAGAGTATTTCTACGATGATTATGAGAAGATTCGGTTTGTTTTGGGCGACAACCAGAAGCCGGACGACAACTCAAGGTTCATCATCAAAATTACGGACCTTGTAAGTCCGTTTGGCGATGCGGACGTAGACGTTTCAGAATACTATGAGACAAACGAGAAGGCGTTTGGGAAGGTCGAAGCGTATGCGTTCTTATCGTAAACCCTATACCATAACAGAATATGGAAGTTTCACACGGGGCATGGAAGTGCTGGGTTATCAGGCACTGCCCGAGAAGACCTTCGATGCGCTCGAAACATTTATCCTCGCAAACGACTCAGGCCCTGAAACAAAAGCGGTTGAGCTACTGTCCCTTTCAGCGCGGCGCACTATTGGCAAAACCATTACAGCAAAGAATTACGTCGGTCTTATCACCATGACTGACGGGACAGTCATTGAGATTTTGCCCAAAATAGCAGATAGGGCAATCACGGTCGAAGAAACGAAACGGGTCTTTCTTGAAATGCTGAAAACGCTCAAAGAAGTGACCTTCAAGGATTTCAGCACATCCCATATCAAGACTGACCGACTGAACCTGTTTGAGATATTCATTCGTATGTTCCTTGACGAAGTGACTACCCTGATAAAACAAGGGTTGAATTCGGCCTATACTCCTGTCGAGGAAAACGAGCGGTTCTTCAAAGGCAAACTATTGACCACGCAAAACATCAAGCACAACTTGATGAGGCGGGAGCGGTTTTTTGTCCGATATGATGACTTCAACACCAACCGTCCAGAGAATCGCCTGATTAAATCTACACTCGTCTTGCTTCTCAAACAGTCATCGGACACTCGCAATCGTCAAACAGCAACACGGTTACTGACATATTTTGAAAGAGTAAGCCTGTCGAAAAACCATGATGCAGACTTCATGAAATGCACGTCTGACAGAGGGCTCTCCCATTACGCAAAGGCTTTGTCTTGGTGCAGGGTATTCCTCAAAGGAAACAGCTTCACGGCCTTTGCTGGGAGTGAAGCGGCGATAGCTCTTCTATTCCCGATGGAGAAGATATTTGAGAGTTTTATTGCATCAAAGATAAAACACATCGGCTACGGCTACGACGTGCGGACACAAGAGAGCCATTACAGCCTGTACGACAAGCCAACCCCTGCTTTCGCGCTGCGCCCGGACATTGTTCTGAGATATGGGGCGCAGACTATCGTGATGGACACGAAGTGGAAGCGCTTAGCTCATTCCGAGCGAAACTACGGCATCTCACAATCCGATATGTATCAGATGTATGCGTATGGGAAGAAGTACGATGCAGAAAAAATCATCCTTCTCTACCCGCTTACTCATAGGTTTAAGGACGAAGATATTTCGTTTGAATCCATCGATGGCGTAAGGGTCGAAATCGCCTTTATAGATTTACTCAACACCGATGAGAGTGTAAAAGCATTGTTGGCAAGGAGGTGCAGCTTATGCGCAGAGCAACTGCTGCCAACATCATAAATAGGCCCTATTTTTTATACCGATACTTCCGATAATCACCAGCTGTAAGAAGCAAGGCGCAGGGAGGAATGACTATATGGGGACACGAATCTACGAATACACGAACATGAGCGGACTGACCGAAGAAGACGTGAAACTTCGGTTTATCACTCCTGCGATAGAAGCCAAGTGGGACAGAAACACCCAAATCAGGATGGAGTACAGCTTCACCGATGGGCGAATAATTGTGCGCGGAAACGCGAAGCCCGTGCGCGGCAAAAGAAAAAAAGCAGATTACATCCTCTACTACAAACGCAATCTGCCGCTTGCCATAGTTGAGGCAAAAGACAACAACCATTCCCTTGGCGCAGGTATGCAGCAAGGCTTGGAGTACGCCGACATACTCGACATTCCCTTTGT
>JAIRXA010000178.1 GCA_031268525.1 Coriobacteriales bacterium
CCCAAGGTCGCAACCGTCTTGCCGCTTCTGCCGTGCAGAGCAGCAATCATGATGCGTGCGTGTTCTTTTCGCCCGATTGTTGTATTCATATCTGTGTTCATGTCTTTATCTGCTCCACAAATCTTTATCCGCTTCGCAAATCATAACACGCCTACCAGCACCAGACGGCAAAAATTGACCCTTCGCTCTCCTCGCCATTCTTTAAGCTGCCTTAAAGGTTCGTGTGCTACCATGGGGCGCATGAAGCTTCTCTATGTTGAAGACCATAAGGATCTGGCTCGTGCCTTGGCGCAGGTGCTGCGAAAGAACAATTACAGCGTCGACCTCGCGTTTGACGGTGAGAACGGCTTGCTGTCTGCTCTCTCGGATGCCTACGACCTCATTGTGCTCGATATCATGCTCCCTAAGATGGACGGGATCAGTGTCCTCAAGCGCCTGCGCGAAGATGGTATACAGACCCCTGTAATCCTTTTAACCGCGCGGGGCGACCCCACAGAGATCGTGCGCGGACTCGATGCGGGCGCAGACGACTACCTCGCAAAGCCGTTTCGCGCCGACGAGCTTTTAGCCCGTCTGCGTGCGCTCGGACGCAGGCGAGGACAGTTTGCCCCCGACAACACCCTGAGCTTTGGCGACATCGAGCTGAACTACAATACGCTCGATCTCTCGGGTACCGATCAGACCTTCCATTTGACCTTGAAGGAGAGCCAACTGCTGGAGTTGTTGCTGCGCAACAGAGGGCAGGCAATTCCCTCGACAACGATCATCGAGAAATTGTGGGGCTGGGATTCCAAGGCGGAGGATTCGCATGTGCAGGTGCAGGTTGCGTTTGTACGCAGAAAATTGGCGCTGTTGTCCAAACAGGTGAGGATCAAAACCATACGAGGAGTTGGCTACCTGCTTGCCTTGGAAGAAGGAGACTGATCTGCTTACTTTGAGGTCAGCAACAACGTTAGACTTGCTCGCCTGAGAGGAAGGAGACTGACGCCCATGTTCAGGCGTCTCAGAAACCGCATGCTGCTGTTTAACCTGCTCAGCGTTTCCCTGGTGATGCTGGCGGCTTTTGCGGCGATATACCTGGTTACCTCCCGAACCATTGAACGCGAGAATGAAGTGCGGCTGCAGGCGGTGTCCAGCATGTTCTCCACGCCTAATCGCCTTCCTCCTGAAAACGGGCTGCCAGGCAGCGGCTTTGGCCCCCTCGCTGAGACGGAACGCTTCTCGGTGGATTATGGCGTATCCTTTGTGTTGTTTGTGAAGGATGGACAGCTAGAAAACGTCAATAGTCAGATCGACCTGGAAGACAGCGTATACAACGAGGCATTTGAGGCGATGGGAAACAGCGAGAAAGGACAGGTCAACCTGGCTGGCCGTGCGTGGATCTTTGCTGTCGCATCCCCCACGTCCGCCGCTGCGTCCGCGTCCTCAGCGTCCTCAGCGGCCTCCGCATCTTCTGGCAACACTCCCTCTACTGCCGCGCCAAGCGCTCCTTCTGGCAACACTCCCTCTGCTGCCGCGCCAAGCGCTCCTTCCAACAACACGCCTTCCGACAACGCACCCTCTGGCAACGCGCCCTCTGGCACGCAGAGTCCTCCAACCGGAGTAAACCCGATGGATCGGCAGTCAGACGACGGCCCCTATACCCGCATCGTTTTCCTTGACATCACCAACAACAAGCGGCTGATGCAAACCCTTCTGATAACGCTGATCTGCGTAGCCGTAGCGGTGCTCCTGGCGCTGTTCTGGCTCAGTCATCGCTTTGCCTCCCAAGCGATTCGTCCCATAGAGAAAAGCTATGACCAGCAAAGACGTTTCACGGCGGACGCGTCCCATGAGTTGCGCACGCCACTGGCCATCATCGGCGCCGATGTTGACGCCATCGAAGCAAGTGACGATGAGACAGCGGATAGCCAGCGCACATGGCTGAACTCCATTCGCGCGGAGCTGGCCCACACAGGAAAGCTCGTTGACGACCTGCTCACTCTGGCAAAGACGGAGAGCACGGACGCGGAAAATGGCAGCGCGAGTACAGCCTTTGACCTGAGTCTGCTCTGCGAGACAGTCTGTTTGTCTCTGGAAGCCCGCCTCTATGACAATGAAGTCTCACTTGAGGCGGATATTGACCGCAACGTATGGATCACGGCCGACCATGACCGTATCAGACAGGTTCTCGCTATCCTCATGGACAATGCGGGTAAGTACACGCCGCAGGGAGGCAGCATCGTTCTCTCCCTGAAGCGAAACAAGAGCCAGGCCGTACTCAAAGTGGCAAACAACGGAGCGGGAATTGACCCCTTGGATTTGGAGCGGATATTCGACCGTTTCTATCGCACCGACACCTCGCGCTCTTCTGAAACAGGTGGCTTTGGCCTGGGGCTCTCCATTGCCAAGGCAATTGTCGAACGCCTTGGCGGGAGCATCTCAGCCGCAAGTGTTGACGGCCTGACCACGTTTACCGTCTGCCTGCGCCTGTCCTGATTTCAAAGGTTCTGGGCAGGCCGTGTAAAACACCTTACCGCTCACAAGGCCGCGGGCAAGAAGCTACAACGGAGCTTCCGGCAGGGCCGCGAGGACACGCGCAATAGCACGATAGAAGGGAGCACGGCTTAACGTCATCGTGGCGGCGGCGAACTTGTGGGCAAAACCAATGAAGTGCTCACGATAGAAGCCCTCGTAGGCGTCTTTAGGAATGCTAACGCCCTCGGGCGGTATGGCTGCTTCGGCACGCAACAGGCTAAGGTACTGGAGAAACTCCAACTCGGAGCCGATATGATCAAGAGGCTCGTTGGTACCCTCTGGTTGTCCAACCCCACATGATCGCATGAAACGTTCCACCGCCATCGATTCCTTATTGACGAATAGCAACGGCTCCACACCAACCTGCTTGGCCCACCACACTCCAGCATAGGGCGAGACAGCCGGCTCGGGCGCACCCACGAATAGACGCGTATACTCGATGCGTAATTCATGGAATAGTGCCCCTTGGCCTATGCCTTCTGCATCTTTCGCATCTGTACCCACTATGCCTGTGTAGCATGACAACTCTTCGACCGAGGTTTTGACAACAACCTCGTTCAGGCCACATGCTGTCCCGATCTCAGCCAGTGCCTCAGCATATTCTCCTGAGTCTACCACCTCGACAAACTCACGGGCGACCTTAAGAAACCCCAGTGCCAGCAGCTCGTAGAGTGCCGCGCGATTGATCCACTCCTGATTTGTCATACTTTTGTGCTCCTCTGATATCCAAGTTTTGTCATCCTGAGTTTGATTCAAGATCCAGTCGTCGACTTGCGCTCGACCTCTTTGTCAGGCGCTTTGTCTGCACCTCGTATTCTTATTGCAGCTAGAATCCATTTTCCGTGTACGGCCACGTGTACTATGATCATAGCCAGGAGCAGCTTTGCCGCTATCGCAAGCGGGACAAAAGGGGACGCGGGACAAAAGACCAGCTATGCAAAGTCAATAGGTATTCTCAAGAAATCTGTAAGTGGAAATTGACAGTTGAATATGGGACAAATACCGGACTGCATACGAGGCTTGTAGGCAATCCGGGC
>JAIRXA010000180.1 GCA_031268525.1 Coriobacteriales bacterium
TCGAGGAAGGGATGCTCCTCGTCGATAATCTCACTGACATCAAACTCGTAGAAGCGCATCAACCAATCGGCCTGATAGAGGCGATGCTCGCGCAAAAGTTGCACCGAACCGGCAGGTGGTAACAGAGGATTGTCGTTGATCGGAATATAGGCAGAGAAGAAGACGCGTTGCATCTCCAGCTTCCGATAGAGATTGGCCGAGAGGTTGAGGATATGATAGTCACTTTCTGGTGAGGCGCCGACAATCATCTGGGTGCTCTGACCTGCGGGAACAAAGCGGGTTCGCCGCACTGTTGAGAGTCGTTTGTCCTGATAGTTCGCCTTGATCCCATCGCGCACAAAACGCATCGGCTGGATGATGGAATGTGTCCCCTTGTCCGGAGCCAGCAGTTTGAGACTCTGCTCTGAGGGAAACTCGATATTCAGACTCATGCGATCAACAAGCACCCCGAGACGAA
Organism: Coriobacteriales bacterium; assembly: GCA_031268525.1. Taxonomy (GTDB): domain Bacteria; phylum Actinomycetota; class Coriobacteriia; order Coriobacteriales; family UBA8131; genus JAIRXA01. The sequence continues at coordinate 458 of JAIRXA010000180.1, forward strand.
CCAATAACTCATCAGAAGTCCCCGGTATGGCCTTCGCGTGTATGTAGCCTCGAAAGCCATATTCCTCACGCAGGATACGGACAGCCTCGCACATCTGCTCGGTCGTGAAATCGGGATTACGTAGGATACCCGAAGAGAGAAACAGGCCCTCGATATAGTTGCGTCGATAGAAGCCGATGGTCAGCTCGGCGAGTTCGCGTGCAGAAAATGTTGCACGCGGGATATCGTTACTGCGACGGTTGACGCAGTAGGCACAGTCATAGGAACAGACGTTGGAGAGCAGCACCTTGAGCAGGGTTATACAGCGCCCATCCGCAGAGAAAGCGTGACAGATACCCGCCTCCATCGTTGAGCCAAGCTGTCCTTTGACCGCCTGCCGTTCGACCCCACAGGAGGTGCAGGCAACATCGTATTTGGCTGCGTCAGCCAGAATGGTCAGCTTGTCGAGCAACTCCATACGAACTTCACCTTCCCCATCGGAAGGTGCCGCTGCGCCACCCGCTCCCCCGGCAAGCACTCAGCAACTCCCTTGACAGAACATTTGTTCGATATCATAGTAAACGAACGGATGTTCGATGTCAAGAAAATGATTTGAGACGATGCCTGGCGGACGATGTCTGGCAGCCAGGGAAGCGCCGATTAATCGCTTCCCTGGGCTCAATTTGCGCAAGTTTACTACTCTGCAGCCACCTTGCCCTTGTCGCACAAAAAATCCTTACCAAATGCTGACAAGCTTTGGGCGAAACAGAGTGGCAGGTGGAGCGTCATGGTCATCACAGCGCTATGTAGGCATTAACGGCGTCTTCTGCGGCAAGCTTGCCGCTTGTTGAACACCAGCCCTGCATCGAGCTTGGTAATCCATCAATATCGTAATTGAAACCGAAAATCGCGCCAGCATCAGAGCCGCCGGCATAAAGCCCGGGAATTGGCTTTCCTTCTGCGTCGATAACCCGCGCATTCTCATCGACCTTCAGCCCACCCACAGTATTCATCAGGCTTTGTTGAAGAAGCAAAGCATAGAATGGCCCTGTCGTAAGCGGAACCAGCGCCTCGGGAGTTTTGTAGAAATCTGCATCCAGACCAGCAGCGCAATACGAATTATAATCGTCCATGGTCTCCTTGAGCATCTGGGAATCAATACTGAGAAGATTCGCTAATTCAGAATAACTGTCCGCCTTGAACGCGTTGCCCTTGCTGATCTCCGAATCGATTTGTTCTTGCAAATCGGGAAACGTAACATAAGAGAGGTCCCAACCCAATATTCCTGTGCTGATCATCGTGTCAACAGCAGCTTGATCCAAGATATTGATGGTTTGGTTTTGCAAGGCGCTTGGGTTGAGGCTGAAAGCTTGATCGTTGCCGAAACTCTCACTCATGAAACGCACGCCATTTTGATTGATAAGAACCGATTCAGGGCGAGCAATGGGCATGCTGCCCAGTTCTGATCCCAACGTGCCCCCGCCTTTCATGACAAGCTGACCAGTATTCAGGGCTTCCGGATGATGCAGAGCTGCGCCGATCTCCGTTGCCATTCTTATGCCATCACCACGTCGACCGGGAATGCCAGAGTCAATAAAAGGGGAGGTCCCATAGTTGGTGAACTGTACGAGCATTTCCTCGTTGCCCGCATAGCCACCCGTTGCAATAATCACAACGGGTGCGTTTATCTGGATTCCGGCGCCGTCTTCGCGCCTTGCCACCAAACCGGTGACTTTGCCATCGAAGAGTATTTTCAATGCTGTGGTATCAAACTCATACTGGACATTAAAAGCTTTGCCTTTTTCGTAGAGGAACTCAAGCGCTTCTTTGGTCTTGCCGCTCTCGGTTTTATATATGTGGAAGACGTCCAGGACTACTGTTGCAAACTCGACGCCCAGCGAGAGCAGCCATTCAACTGTCGGCGCAGATTGCATCAGGAAGTTTTTAAAGACACGGGAATTAAAGGATCCCTTATGATAATTATTGGCATACAGAAAATACTCCTCAACCGTCTTGGTCGCGATGCCAAGTTCCTTTTGTACTGTTGTTCCCAATCCAAAAACGCCCGAAGTGAGCGCTGACGAGCCACCATAGAATGACTCAGAGAGCTGCTCAATCATGATAACCCTTGCTCCAAGTTCAGCTCCGCGAAGCGCTGCCGCAGTACCAGTAGAACCACTGCCAATAACAACGATATCGCTATCAAAAGTCTCCAAAATATCAATATCTCTATCAGAATCGTTTGTATCATCTGTAGCGTTGCCAGCTGTTCTCTGATCATTGGCAGATGGTTGCTGGCTGCAGGCCACCGATCCCATACCAATAACCCCTGCACCAAGTACAGCCGCTCTCCTAAGGAAACTTCGCCTGTCCAGTGCCTGCTCCTCATGTGTTTTCATTGTCTTACTCCTTTCATTGTCTTACTCCCTATGCCCAACACGTCTCGTCCGTGCCAGAAGAACACTACGAGTTCCTTGGCTCAAACAAAGGAATTGTCTGGGAATGTAGCCCCTCTTTTCATCGTCTGAAAGCTACGATTTAGCACATGGCTGTTCAGGCAGAAAAGGGGGAGAAGGGAGCCTTTTGACCAAATTGCTTCAAATGCTGGTGCCTATAAGACGAGATTTTATTGGGATAAGGATGTGTCTGCCAAATCTGAATCAACCAAATCAATTAAATCCTGTTTTGTGTGCACATTGAGTTTTTCATAGATGTGCTTCATGTGGGTGCGAGCGGTACTTTCTGAAACATGCAGACGCTCGGTAACGTAGGGGATGCTTCTGCCGCGAGCCAACAACATCAACATTTCCACTTCCCGTGTTGTAAGCGAGAATTCTTCCCCGAGTTCTTTGCAGCGCGTACTCAGATCCTGTTGACGGACTGACGTTTCGGGCATCACTTTGAGCAGGCTCCAATACCCTGCAATATGATTTTCGCTCAATACCAGCGTCGTTACCGTCATTAAGAGATACACACAGGCTGTTGAAGCCCTTGTTACCTCAACTATGCCAAAAGATTCAGAATCCATGATAAACCCGAGTATATGCCCCAGCATCAGACCAAGCGCAATGGAAAGTTGGGTTACTCCGAACACCCTCAAGGGAGGGGTATCCTCAACGCATAGTATCTCCAACACTGCCGACCAGACCATCAGGTAAAAGCAGGTGTAGCCCATCATGACCGCTATAAGGGCATAGCCCTGATATTGCCCCTGGACAAAGGGGAAGATCAGGTATCCGGCAATCATTATCAAGAAACCGAACCTGAACGTCACGTGCGGCTTCCAGTTGAAGAGAGCGAAGCCAAAGAACACGACGAGGGCTACCACCAGTCGCCCGATGAGTTGCAGCGTATTGGATACCATCAGATCCTGTGGAGTCAGCGGCTTGAACATGTGTTGCAACAACACGATGGCGCAACTGAATACAACAAGAGCAACGGCCAAACGCCAGGGAAGCCCAAAGACACTCAGCGGGCTTTTAACAGGGGCCTTATCGCCTGATAGGCATATACTCTTTGGCTTTCTGGGGAGAGGTTCCTGGTCTACTGGCTTGGGGGACACAGGTCCATCCATGCGTTTTTTGTGGAATACGAGAATCAGCGCACTGATGATTGGAAAAAGCGCCTCAACAACGATGCAGCCGATAGGTTGGAGCAGGAACATCATCAGGCTAATGATGACGCCCAGTGCAATTGATCCTGCAATCAAAATTTTGCCGAGCCCTCTCTCGTCAGCAAAAAACGCGTTCGACCAGAGCAGAAGCAGGCTTGTCATACAAGTTCCCGTGATGGTCGTGCCAAGATAGGCAAAGGCTTCTGGGCCACCATAAGCCGAAAGCCCAGACAAGAGGACACCCAGTGTTCCGATTGAACCGAGAGTCGCTATCACAAAGCGCCTGTCCAAAAAAGACGAGTGCCGCTTTGCTGTTGTAATAATGATAACGGTGACTATGAGAGCCGATGCGAAGTCCAAAGTCTCAGCCGTTTGCTGATGCGTGAATAGGTCGGGAAGGAGTTGGGAGAGGTGTATGGTGTAGTGGACGCTATCCATCCACGCCCAATACATCGACATGCCAAATATCATGGTGATTGAACGGCGCGTGAAGATTGATGCGCAAATCGCGTTGAAGCGAAGGCCTGACATGCCCATACTCGCGAATCGCCTCCTGTGCTCTGTTTCCAAAACGCAGCAAAAGCACTGTTCGCCCTGCTCTGTCCTTCATGAGGACAATTTTCATATTTTCGCACGAATCGGTATTCTCTGCTCTTCTTGTCGCTGTAAATCCTATCTACAGAGGTAGGAAATTTTGCTGGGGAATCCTGGGTTAGCAAAAACACCTTATGGACTATCAGCCGAAGAGGGCTTCCGATGAGCGTGTTTGATGAGGAGTATGCGTGGGACAGCAGGTAGTGCTATCCCAGCTCGTTCGTGCCTTGCATGCCTTGCATGCCTTGCATGCCTCGCATGCCCTGCATATCCTACGTATCCTGCGTGCCTCGCCTACCTCGCGCCAGATGCTCCAGAGCATCCCGTGTCGCAGGGTCGAGGCGTGCACCCAGAGTGCGCTTGTTTGCAGACGGCGAAGGATTGTGTTCGCTTACCTCGCGCTGCACCTCACACACCTCGTTCGTGAATCCAACCGCAGACATTCGCACCACCCGATCACGCAGTACGGTGGATTGAATGGTTGCATCTGAGGTGACGAGCGTGACCTCCCTGCCCTGTTCAAGCGCCCGACGGGCCAAGCCCTCGATGACGCTGTCGGCAGAAACCCCCGCCGCCGAGAAAAGCACGCTGACCCCGGCCACCTCCTGCGGCTCACCCGTTGAGCTCGGATTGCCCGCACCATCAAAAACGATCGTAGCCGCGTAGTCGCGTCCCGCGAACGTGGCAACATCGCTGATCAGCTGCTCGCGCGCCGCGTTGTAGGCATCGTGGGTATGGTCAGGCGCGGCCTCGACCAGATGCTGGTAGTAGCCACTGGAACGCAGCACGTTATAGCCATCGACCAGCAGGATGTGCATGCGTCCATCGGCAGCCAGAGAGCTCGCGTCCGTCTTAGCCATTCCACCTTCTCCTTCTAGAGCTTCACGGCAATGCGACGGCTCACAAGCAGCACCACGCTGGCAAGTACCAGACAGGCGAGCGCAAGGAGCAGACAGGTGATGAATGATACGGTTGAGGCGAGCGTCGCGTCCCAGACATAACCGGTCACCAGCGCGGCTACCCCATTCAGATACAACAAGGTGCCCCCTGCCCACGGCAGAAGAAAGAGGAACAGGCTCGCACCCACTGCCGTCGTCAGGCAAGCCGACCACACGCGACGCAGCTGATAGCCAAGAATGATGAACCACCCCGCGATGAAACAGAGGCAGTCACTGAGGGCAATCGCTACCAGCTCAGGTACACCAACAACCGTGGGCCCGGATGCGTTCAGCAGACCGAGAACCACCGCCGCACACCCAGATACCAATGCAAGGCCGACCGAGATCGTGCCTGCGGCGCCCAGAAGCGCGACAGCATGTTGACGCCGCGTAAGACCAAAGCCGAGCATCGTCTCCAGATACAGGGGCATGATTGTTCCGAGCACCAGCATGAGGACACTCGATATACTTTGCCAGAGCGAAACTTCGAGGTCTGTCATATCTGCAAGTAGCTCGCCCACCACATCCAAACCCCAGGTCGCCAATCCGATAAACACGCTTACGGTGGCCACAAACATCAGTATCGAAGCTGCCATGCTGCGCAGATAATGACCATATGCCTTAAGCGTCATAGGATTCCCCTTCCTTGAGAGTCAAGGAGATGAAAAGATCAGCAAGAGACTGTCCCTCCTTGCGCAATGTGTCGGCCTCATCGTGGAGCAACACGCGCCCATCGTCGATGATCAGCACCTCGGAGAACAGGCGCTCCATCTCGCTTATATAGTGGGTCGAGAAGAGTATCGTACGCGGAAATCTCAGGTAATCGGCCAGCAGCTCGTCGATGAAGAGGTGCCGATAGACGGCATCCATTCCCAGATAAGCCTCGTCAAAAATGCTTAAGGGTGCACGCGAGGCAAGCCCTATGACGCAACGTAAGGCGGCTCGTTGTCCCTGACTCATCTTTGAGGCCGTTTTCTTCTCGGGGATGTCGAAACGCTTCAGCAAAAACCGCGCGTAGTCACCATCCCATTGAGGCCTGAACAAGGCGCCCATCTGCAGATACCTGCGTGCTTTATAGGCGTTCATCAGATCATCGGGAGCGTTCTTCAGATAGATGTAGGAAACGTGTGGCACAATGCTCGTATTCTCAAAGGGGTCTTGGCCGAATACGCGCACTGTGCCAGCACTTGGTTGACGTAAGCCGGCGAGCAAGGCCATAATCGAGGTCTTGCCCGCCCCGTTGCGTCCAAACAAACCACAGATTGTGTCACAGGGCAGCCTGAAAGATACCTTGTGCAGGGCGTCTTCCCGCGTGCCGGGATAGCGCAGACTGACATCGGTGAACTCTATGGCATACCCGGTGTGGCTCGTCTCCGAGCCGGCGCTCGCGCTCTCAGTCAAGGCGCCGCTCGTGTTCACAGCGAAGGGCTTGCTCGTGCTCTCAGGGGTACGCTCCGCACCGCATCCAGTCGCCTCCATCATCTCTTCTCTTTCCATCATCTCTCCCCCATCATTCGCCCGAGCTCTTCAATACTGATGCCAAGGAGGACGGCTCGCTCCAGAAGCGGTTCGATATATTCAGCTCGAAAGCTCTTCTGATATCGTGTGCGGATACGTTCGGGTGCTTCGCGGCTCACGTACATCCCAATTCCCCGTCTCTTGTAGATGATGCCCTCATCGAGCAGCAGGCTCACACCTTTGTGGACGGTCACAGGGTTCACTCCATAGGTGCTCACCAGCTGGCTGTTTGAGGGTATCTGATCGTCGGGGGCAAGCTCACCCGTGAGTATGGCATCCTCAATGAGCTCCTTGATCTGGAGGAACAGCGGTCGATCATTATCGAGAGCCTGTCTCATATTCGCCGTGCGCTCCCATCACAAGGTGTTTCCTTAAGCCATACTGGTCTTATAGTCTAGTATAATACCTAGGAGAGGGATAGGTCAAGGGTGCGGAGAAAACCGAGGTGCTGTGGGGCAAGTCGTCGTCTGGGACAGGGGGGACGTTTCCGGGACGCGTGTCAGAGAGATCAAAACCTCACCATGAAGCATGTGGACACACCGGGACTGCTACAGACATCGATCTGCCCACCCAGACGCACAACAGCCTCTTTGGCGATGCTCAAGCCCAGCCCGAAACTTCTGTTGTCGCCGCTTCGCGCGTTGTCAGCCCGGTAGAAACGCTCGAAGATATGCACGAGGTCGTCCTTCGCGATGCCCGGCCCGCTGTTCTCTACGGCAAAACGTACGGAGTCTTTCTCCGCATGCAGACTCACGTTGATGCTGCCGCCCTCATCCACGTATTTGACGGCGTTTTCAAGCAGGGCAAAAAAGACCTTGTCGGAAAGCCCCGGCTCCAGAAGGCGCGTTATATGCGGCTCAATGTCTTCGGTAAGTCAAAGATGGCGAGCCTGTAGGGCTGCGCGTAAGGCGCTCAACGTCGTATGGACCTCCGCACTCAGGTCGATCTGCTCGACGGGACGCGTCGCGCTCTTCTCTTCAATACGCGCAAAGCCGAGAAGTTCGTCGATCAAGCGTGTCATGCGGTCTGTTCCGATACGCAGGTAGTCGAGCCACTCGCGCTGACTTGCGATGGTCTGCTCCTGATTTGCCAGAAGGGCGTCGCTGTTGGTGGTGATGATGGCCAGCGGGGTTTTCAGCTCGTGGGAGGCGTCGGCGACAAAGCGGCGCTGCTGCTCCAGTGCCCAAGCGATGGGCTTGACGGAACGATTGGCGAGCAACAGACTGCTCGCAAAAATTGCCGCCAGAGCCACCAGACCTATCACAATGAGGGTTATGAGCAGGGTGCGTAGACCCGTTTGCGATTCGGTAATGTCGAGGAAGCGTATCTGATTGTCTCCGGAGGTGGTGACTACGATTCCATTTGAGGTACCTACGAACGCATGGCTCTCCGCAGAGTTGATGGCGTACAGCCATTGTCTGCCGAGCAGTTCGAGCACTGACTCGTCGGGATTCTCCCATGCCTGCGCGGCAGCCTGTTCGTAAGCCTCCCGAGGGAGATCGAGAAAGGAATCGACGGCGAGGAGGTTTCCGGAGTTGCCGACCGTGACAGAGAAGGCGGGGGCAGACCCCGTTCCGGCCATGGAAAAGACGCTTTCTTCGTAGACCTCCGCAGCGGTTCCTCCCTCCTGCCCCGGCAAAGGCAAAGACAGAGACGTATCCTCATCGGAGGATGAAACTGAGACACGCGTATCCGCCAACGCCTCCAGACTTCGCTGATTCTGGGCAAGGATGCTGGCGCTGTTTGCCACATAGACCGCAGTAAACGCCGCA
>JAIRXA010000187.1 GCA_031268525.1 Coriobacteriales bacterium
GTATAGTTGTAGGGTAAACCTCAGAGATGAAAGGAGAGAAGGCAGACCTTTCAAGTACATTTATTTCTGAGGCAACGAATGGTATTTCAAGTACTTTTTATTTTGAGGCAATACGGCAGGCTTTCTTGGGCTACTGTCAGGCTACTGTCAGGTAAATTGGCTTCGCTCGATTTCTACGATTTCGACAAGTTCCTGACGCGAATGTATGTCGAGTTTTGCATAGATGCTTTGCGTGTGCGCATGCACGGTGTTGGGTGAGATGCTCAAGCGCTTCGCGACGCTCTCGCTGCTTCGGCCCAAGGCCAATTGTTCAAAGATGTCCTGCTCGCGTGCGGAGAGTCGTGCGGTTCGCCCGATGAGCTTACAGGCCTGGTTGAAGGGTCGTTCAGGATCTCGGGTTTCCCTGTTGTTTTGCCGACTGGCATCAGACACGCTTCGCAACTCATCGGATTCATGCCACCTGGCAAAATCATTGTCGCTGTCGGGGAACGAGGAGATGGGTAGCATTCTGTCGATGTCGCGTTCCGGAAACACAAACGTCATGATGGCAAGAAGAGCTATGACTGAAGCTGCACACATGGCTATCCCCATGGCAGTGCCTGTCAGAATCGATGTGAAGTTCACGCCAAAATACCATCCGATTGACATCCCCGCCATGAAGACGCCTCGGCCGAAGCCGAACACGATAACGGGAGAGATGCGTTCTTTGTAGACGACAAAAGCCAGGAGACACCAGACGAGAAAATCGAACACGCTGAAAACGAAGTTGACCAGAAGAGCAAAGGGGATGTTGACGATATCGAAAAGGGGGCCTATCGACATTACCGCAGCGAGGATGGCCATGGCCACCAGGTAAAGTTTTCTCAGATTGCTCCTTTGGATAAAATGCACGGCATAGAAAAAGACGGCGACGAAGAAGACGAGGCGTCCGAGCATGGTGCCATCGTTCGCTGCAACCATTTCGCCTGGAGTGCTGGCTCCAACCACAAGACGCTGGATCACCGATGCCGTTATCGTAAAAATGAAGATTGCAACCATGAATTTCCAGAATGTCGACGGCAAGAGACGAAGGCCCTGCAAAGCCTCTCGTCGTGCATCGTCATCAGGCACAGAAGGAGTATCGCTTGCCTGCAAAGGAGGCGGAATGGCAACCAGTACAGAAGCAATGAGGGGTAGGAGCACAAATGCGAGCAGGCCCCCTAAATCAGGGCCACCTTCAAGGAAGACGAAACTCTTATTCCCCAGCACGAAGAAGTTGACCAGAGGAGCCAGGCAAAATGAGAGGGCCGTGTAGATAAGGGCCCTCCGTGGTTTGAGCATGCGATACAGACAACCGCACTTCAGGAACAGGAAGGCCATGCCGATACCGTTCAAAAAGGCGCCAATGTGGGCAAGCCCGCGGAGGTCCACGTAATAAAAGCCAGTAATGATGGTGAGGGAGCCTGTCACGGCAAACGAACTGAACAGCACAACGCGACTGCGGGAAGCGAGTGTCGACTCAAAAAGACGACAGCAAAAAGGCGATAACAGCAAGATCACAGCAGCGGTAGTCATCGAGATGAGAAATATGGTGGGAAGGTTCGCCCCGCTATGCTCGCTTACCGGGAGCCCGACAGTCCCTCCGTAGGTCAAGTATATCCATGAGAGACAGACGCCCAGACTCAGATAACGGATGCCCGGCCAAAATATCGCCAGGTCATCAAGCAGGGTACGACGTTTTTTCGATTCGTGAAAATTGTTCGTGTTTTCCATTTGAGCCAATGCCTTCACTATCCGTAGATTCGGTAAAGCTCAATAGACTTGGTGTAGCGTCTTACCTCCGTCTCCCATTATAAACATAGTTCTCATCAAAGATGTAGTGACGAGTTTGTAGGTGACCTAGCCGAATTCTGATTAGTCGGATTTTGATCGTTGATAAAGCGTTTGCGAGTAAAAATCGCATTCGATTAACTACGTGGTTCGCTTACGCATAGTTTACCGTTTTTTAACAACGTAACAACGAAGCCGAACAGGAGAGGCGATGAGCACATCGAAGATCCCCAAAACTGAAAACTTAAGAGCTGGAGATCTCCTTCTCCTACCGTAAGGCGCTGAGGTCTGAAGCGCTGAGGAGCGCTTTGATCTGGACGAGGAAGATATCGTCTGTACAAACAAATGGCGGACAACGTTTGAAGGAAAGGAGCTACGGGAGGTAATTGCCTGGAAGAGACCAGGAGGAGAACATGCGTCGCCAGCACAATCGAAAGCCAAACCGAATAAGGCAGTGAAAAAGGAAGAGAAGAAAGGTGCAGCTATGAAAGAAAACAAGAAAGGGGCGTTGAGGTGGGCGCTGGACAACGACATAACACGCCGCTCGTTCATCGCTCTGGCTGCTGCAAGCGGTGTTGCCCTCACGGCAGCCTCGACGTCCTGGCCGCAAGCTCTGGCCGATGTAGCGAGCCCTCCGTCGGGGTCGCTACCAGATGGCAGCGGTCTTCAGCGTATCCGGTCCGTTTGTCGCGGGTGCGGCAAGTGCGAATGCGGTTGTTGGGTGACGGTTGACAACGGACGTGCCATCAAGGTCGAAGGCGACGAGTCCAGCGTTGGCTCTTACGGCAACTGCTGCGCCAAAAGTCAGGCATCTCTCCAGGCCTGCTACCACCCCGATCGTCTGCGGTACCCGCTCAAGCGAACCAAGCCCAAGGGTGAGAATGATCCTGGCTGGGTGCGGATTTCCTGGGATGAGGCTCTCAGTACGGCTGCGGCGAAGGTTGCAGAAATCAATGAGCAGCACGGCTTTGACTCGTTGTTTGCCATGAATGGCACAGCACGTAACTGGTGTATGGCAAGCAATATGGCAATGAGCGGTATCCTGAATACCGTTAACGTTCACAAAGCTGGACAGATTTGCAAAGAACCACGTATGCAGGCCTCGTTCATGCAGAGTTTCATGGGCTTTTGGATGGAAGTAACCGGTCGTCCACGCGTTTGGGTGCAATGGGGCACTGCCCAGGAGATGTCCAACTACGATGATTCCTGCCGCACGGCGGTAGACACCGGTATGAAAGCCGACCATTACATCATCGTCGATCCCCGCCTCACCAACCTGGGCAAGGAAGCAGACATCTGGCTGCCCCTACGTCCCGGTACCGATGGCGCCATGGCTCTGGGCTGGCTTAATGTCATCATCAATAAGGGTCTTTACAGCGAGACATGGGCAAAGCGTTGGACAGACCTGCCATTCCTCGTGTTGCCCGAAGACGAGTCCGCCACCAAGGGATGGGAAAACCCCACCATGAGGGACACGCATGATCCGGGCTTCATCACAACAAAACTCCTGAAGGAATCGGATCTCAGAGAGGATGGCTCCCCTTCCAAACTCATGGTCTGGGACAACATTGGCAACAAGCTCGCCTGGTATGACAGAAACACAACGTACTGGGAAAATGAGTCCCCCCTCACCATCACGTCCGGACATGACCTCCCCGGTAAGGACGGCAATCAGCCAAACCTCCCGCCCGGAATAGTCCAGGGCTATGTCCCCGATCTGTCTGACTTCAGCCGCTGCGACCCGCTTATCGACCCTGCGCTCGAAGGCGAATACGAGGTCACACTGAAGAGTGGCAGGACCGTCAAGTGCAAGCCGGCCTGGGATTATCTCGTCAGGCATGTGAGCGCCTATGACCCACAGACAGTTGCTGAGATCTGCGAGGTCCCCGCCGAGGATATCATCGAAGCCGCTACACTTTATGCCACCCCCATCGATCCTTCCACCGGCTATGGCAACGGTCATATCAACTTCCAACTGGCGGTTGAGCACTCTTGCAACTCTGTCCAATGTTGCAGGATCCTCGACACCATCTGTGGCCTGACCAATAATCTGGACGTTCCCGGTGGCGGCCGCGGAGGCGGCGTCGGCCTCTTCGGCAATGCCGGAATGTTCGGCATGTTCGGTGGCCCTGGAATAGCCGATGGCAATCGCTATCTTGATACCCTCGGCGGTAGCGACATCCCCTATATGAAAAACGCCGGTAACAGGAGTGATGGAACCGCGATCTGGGATGCATGCAACCGTGATGTCCGCGCCCCCTATCCGCTGTATGGCGGCTGGAGCGGCAGCGGCGATTTCATGAGCAACTCAAACCCCGTGTGGGCTTTTGAGGGCCTCAAGCAGCTTGACTTCTTTGTTGTTCTCGATCTTTGGCACACTCCCCAATCGCAGCTTGCCGATCTCCTGCTGCCCGCCCGTCACTGGCTGGAAATAGACTGCACACGCACCAGTCAGGCTCCTCATGTCGGAGCCCAGGAAGGTGCAACGTGTAAATGCGTCGAGCCCCTGGCGGACACCTGGTTTGACCCCGATATAGTGACCCAGTTCTGCAAGCATCTGAATGTGCCATGGAATCCCTTTGGGCAGACTGATGATGAGAAATGGCCGTCTTCTTTGCAGCAGTTGGATGACTGCGCACGCAACTATGAGATCCGAGGCTATCTTGACGGCTATGAAGGGGACGGGCCGTGGGAGAAGTTCAAGAGCCTCTATCAGGAGCAGGGCTTCCTGAACATGAAGCTGGTCATACCTGAAGGCGTGGGCACCTACCGCCGCTACGAATTCGGGGTATGGGGCACCGAGCCTGCACCAGCAACCCCTGCCATGACTGGCTTTAGCGGCACGCCTTCCCGCAGGCATGAGATTTGGTCGACTCTGGCCGAGACCACACATTCGGTGGAGCGCCCCTTCTCAGAAAGCGGCACAAGGGACATCCCCTATTTCTCACGCCCGGACGAACTGAATGGCGAATGGCTGACCAGAGAGATCGGTCCCTTTACGCTGCCAACCTATACAGAGCCGCCCGAAGGGCCACGAGTCCAGCCGGAGCGAGCAAGGGAGTATCCGTTTATCTGCACTACCGGGCGTCGTATCCCGGTCTACTTCCACAATGAACACCGTCAACTTCCCTGGTGCCGTGAGAATTGGCCGGTTCCGCGTGTTGAGATCAACCCCGCCGATGCCGAAGAGTTGGGCATCAGGCAGGGCGACTGGGTATGGATTGAGACTGAACGCCACAAGATCCGTCAGTGCGCCGATCTGTACTACGGCATCAAGCGCGGTGTCATCAATCTGGAGCACTCGTGGTGGATGCCCGAGTTTAAGGGCGTAACAAAGGGCTTTGAGCTTGTCGGCTGCAATACGCTGATCAATAAGGACCTCCGCGACCCCCTGATTGGTTCCAATCATTTACGTGCCTACAACGTCAAGATATACAAGGCCACGGCAGAGAACAGCCCGTTTAACAACCCGGTGCCTTGCGACTTTGACGGCACAGAGATGATCACGTCGGCAAGTGATCCTCGACTGAAGGAATGGCTGCCCGTCTATGACAATGAAGAGAGCAGGGCCAACTACGCTGAAAGGAATAAGGTGCAGCTATGACTCAATATGCGATTGTGACCGACGTCAACCGATGCGTAGGTTGTCTGGCTTGCGTCAATGCCTGCAAAACGGTCAATGACGTGCCCCCTGGCAGCTTCTGGACCAAGACCATCCGCGTCGGTCCCCACCCCAAAGAAGGGGGAAGCGGGCAGTTCCCCGATGTCGAAATGTATTTCTTCACTTTACACTGCCAACACTGCGAGTCCCCGCAATGCGTCTCCGTCTGCCCTACCGGCGCTTCCTACAAGCGTGAAGATGGTACGGTTCAGATTGACAAGGAGAGGTGTATCGGCTGTCAGTTCTGCGTGATGGCCTGCCCCTACAATGTGCGTTACCTCAATGAGGAGAAAAAGGTAGTTGAGAAATGCACGCTCTGTGAGCAGAAGATCGCCCAGGGCGAGTTGCCTCAGTGCGTCGCCCAGTGCGGTGGACGGGCGCGTTACTTCGGCGATCTTGACCAGGGTATCGACAATTTTGAAGGACCAGCGCCGTTGAATGTCGCCTGCACGGACGATACGGGAAAAACAAAGATCAACGATGTCAGCTACGAGGCGAATTTGCATAGCCGCGCCAAGCTGAAGGATGTGGTAAAGCCTTACGCAAGTAGTGATGTCTACCACTTGCCGGATGTGGGTAACGGGCCATCTGTTGCATATATCCTGCGTGATAAGAAATGGCATGGAGGTGTATAGTAATGGAAATTCAATGGCAACTGATAGTCTTCACTCTGTTGATTTGCCTGGGTTCAGGCACCTTCGCCATAACCGGTCTGTTGGCAGCACTCGGGAAGGGTGAGGAAATCCGTCTCCCCGCTCTGGCCGTTTCTTTGGTATCCATGCTGATCGGTGGCATTGCCTCATTGTTCCACGTACAACATTGGGAGCGTATGTTTAATGGCTTTGGCCACCTGACCTCCGGTATCACCCAGGAGATCATTGGTCTGGCGTTGGTGGTAGTGGCTATTGCCGTCTACTTTGTGGTCTCACGCAAAGGGGCTGCGCCCAGGTGGGCTGGATGGATGGCCATGGCAGTGTCGCTGCTTATGATCGTTGCGATGGCCCATTCCTACATCATGCCTTCACGCCCGCTTTGGGACAATGTCCTTCTGTACGTCTATTACCTGGCAAATTTTGTCATGTTCGGCGGATTGGCAGTCATCCTGCTCTACGGCATCAAGGGAAAGGATTCTCCCTTTGCATGCAAGATCACTCTCGTCGGTGGCGCCCTCCAGCTTGTCGCGGCGATCGGCTATGCCGTATTGATCCCGTCACTGGCGAATAAGTTCAGCATAGTCGATTTTTACTTCGATCCAAACAACCCAACCAAGGAGATGATGGACCCGAATGCGATCTTCTCCGGCTTCCTTTCGGGAGAGGGCTTATTGCTGTTCTGGGGAGGAGCGTTGGCCCTGGGAGTCGTAATTCCGCTGGTGCTTGCCTTCCTTGCTCAAAAGAAGTCCGGTACGACGCTTATCGGCTTCGCTGGCGTAGGCGCGGTGTCGGCTCTGGTGGGCGGCGTAGCATTCCGGGTGGTCCTGTATGTACTGGGTTTCAGCCTCTTTGTGTTTTACTGAACGTTTGGGATGTGTGGGGAGGGGGATGTTTTGCAAAAGACAATCCCTCCCCCTTCTTGTGGGAAGGTATGCCCATGATCGATGAAACTGTCCATCAACTGAGTCAGGACCTGGCGGTCGTCGACCCCAGCGAAGACAACTACGATCCACTGGCAGATATCAGCCCCGAAGAACAGGGGCTCGATGACTCGCTTGAAGCTATCGGCTATATCGGCAACCCCGGCAAACTTGCTTCGAAATCTGAGGTGCCCCCTGCTCTCGAGAAAAGCCCTCGCGAAAAGATTGACGCCCTGTTTTCGAATATGCTTCCCTTTAAGCGCTATCTTTTGAGCATTATGGAGTTCTGCAGAGAGCCGCGGGATTTTGTTCAACTCGATGACTTTGTATCCGAGTTGCAGGCCAAGCGCCGCACGATCTACAGCACGGTGGAGTTCTGCCTGATGCTTGAAGATGTCGGAGCCCTCTCGGAAATAACGGAGGATGGTGCTCCTTATGATGAAACCCGGGCGGAACCTGTAGAAGTGGAGCGGGACGGACAGGTCTTCCTGGAGCCAGGCGACCCGCCTCCCCTCTTCTGGCAGATCACAGAAGCCGGATCACAGGTTCTTAAAGAGGATGATCCCCTTAAGGCTTTGCAGAAGATTTTTGAGGATGAAGCACCCTATAAGAGCGTATTTTTGCAGATATTGGAGCTTTGTGGCCAGAACGGCGGTGTCTCCATCAACGAAATCAAAGAAAAGGCCAATACAAACCCGGTGCTGGAACGCCCGCGAAAAACCGTTCAGTTCTTTTTGGACTATCTTGATCGAAACAACGCGGTGATCTGGGACGACAACTGGAAGATCAGTTCGGTGGGAAAGCAGGCCCTTGAGCTCCTGCGGACGGAAGTGGAAGCGGAGGCAGAGGCGGAGACACCGGTGCACCCGAAAGCGCAGGCGGAAGGAGAGACGCGATGAATGCCTTATCCGATGAATTACGCGTAGAGCTTTCCGGCCTTTGCGAAAACCGGGCAGCTGTCTATGGCCTGTTGAGCCGCCTGTATTGCAGAGAAGCTGACGAGATCTTGCTTTGCGATCTGAGGAACACTTCCTTTCCTGCCAAGACGGGCAATGACAAGGTCGATGCCGGATACCGTAAGCTTGCGACCTATTTAAGCGGCAACCCGGAAAACGCCTTAACGGAACTGGCGGTCGATTATGTCAACGTCTTTTTCGGAAACGGCAACCTCACCTACTCGGCAGCCTATCCTTTCGAAAGCGTCTACACGTCTGAAAAGCGCTTGATGATGCAAGAGGCACGAGACGAGGTTTTGGAGGCCTACCGAAACGCCCATATGGAAATCGACAGAAGCTGGAAGGATCCGGCAGACCATGTTGCCCTGGAACTGCTCTACATGCAAAAGCAGAGCGAGCGTGCCAGGGATGCATTGGATAATGAAGAGTTCGAAGAAGCACTTGAGATCTTTGCCCGGCAACGTGACTTTTTTGTGAATCATCTGGCGGCTTGGACGCCTATGATGACCACTGATATGAAGCGCATTGCCAAGACAGAATTCTATCAGGGACTGGCGTATCTCACCGAGGGATTTTTGCAGACAGACCGGGGTTTTCTGGCATCTGTCATCAGCCAATGAAAGGTCTCTACCATGAAAGAAAACGAATTGCCCGATAAAGAAAAAGAGCCTGAGATCGATCAAGGTATGGATACAAGCGGGGGCGATTCTGCGATATCTTCAAAGAATCAAAGCGTTGAGGGAATCACGCGACGCTCATTGGTCACAGGTGTTGGCGGGACGGTGGCATTGTGCGCGCTCGGAGGGGTTCGTTTTGCTGGGACCACTCCTCTTGTCCGCCCACCTGGAGGGCAGGATTTTGAGCGCCTGACGGCAGCGTGCATACGCTGCGAGAAATGTGTCGAAGTGTGTCCTCGCCATGTGGTCAAACCCGCTCATATCGAGCATGGTATCCTCGGAATGCGTACCCCCACTCTCAATTTCGACAGAGACTGGTGCAACTGGTGCGAAGAAGAGAACAACGGCCATCCCCTGTGCGTAGAAGTCTGCCCGACTGAGGCCCTGAGCCTGCCGGAAGGAGCCGAACAGGAGACGACGATACTGGGCATTGCCGAGCTGGATTCCAGCGTGTGCCTGGCCTACCTGGACCTGAGCTGCCGCTTTTGCTACGACGCCTGCCCTTTTGAGGCCATACATCTCGACGAGAACCACAGGCCTTCGATCATCACCGAAAAATGCAATGGATGTGGCGCCTGTGAAGCGGTCTGCGTAGTCTTTGAAAATGCTTCGATTTCTGCCGATGCAAAAGAACGGGCCGTGATGATCCGGGCGCTCGATGAAGATGGCAAAATTGTCAACGGACTGCCGGGAGGAGGCATGACTTCATGAAGAAGCTGAACATACTGCAAATCATTATCCCTGTGGCAATTGCCCTCCTGTTCACCGGTGCTTATATTGCTCACCTCGACTTTGGCATGTTGAGTTCTTTTGGCTGGTCGACCATTTCGATGATCTGTCCGCTGGGCGCCTTGATGGCTCTGTTGGCTGCCAAGATGTTGGTTCCGCGTGCTGTTATCGCATTGGTGGTCGCCATAGTTCTGATGGTCATTTTTGGCCGAGCATTTTGCGCCTGGGTCTGCCCCGTACCGGTGATGCAAAAGTTCAGAGACCTGGTTGCACGCATAACAAAAGAAGGGATAACGTCTGGCAGCTCCTCGAAGAAGGCTTTGAACGACAGCACGGACGTGACGGACGCAGTGGATGCAAGTGCGGATGTGGCTGTGGCTGCGGATGTGGCTGTAGATGCGGATGTAGATGCGGATGTGGCCAGCGATAAAGTAGTGGCAGTGCAGGAGACCGTCGACGAGACATTGGCAGTTAAAGGCGCTGGAGAATTGCAAGCAGGCGCGTACTCGTCCTGCGCCAAAAAGCGCGGCGCCGCAATCGACTCCCGCCACATCATACTCGGTGGCTCGGTGCTGACCGCGCTGGTATTCGGCTTTCCAGTGTTCTGCCTGATCTGCCCCATAGGTCTGACCTTTGCTTCTATTTTTTTGGTAGTGAATCTGTTCGGCAGCGGCGACGTAACATGGACCGTCGTTGTTGTGCCCCTTCTGCTTGTGGTTGAAATCGTATTCTTCAGAAAATGGTGTAGCAGGTTCTGCCCGCTTTCTGCTTTCATGTCTCTGTCGGGAAAACTGGGACGATTCTTCCGTCCCAAGATAAACGACACGACCTGCCGGGAAACCACAACCGGTGAAGCCTGTGGTATTTGCGGCAATGTCTGCCCGGTGATGATAGATCCTCGTCATCCGGACGTCTCGCCTGCTGCCATCAGTGAGTGCACCAGGTGCCTGGCCTGCGCGAAGAGTTGCCCCACACAATCTATCAAGATTCCGATTTGGTCTT
Organism: Coriobacteriales bacterium; assembly: GCA_031268525.1. GTDB lineage: Bacteria > Actinomycetota > Coriobacteriia > Coriobacteriales > UBA8131 > JAIRXA01. The sequence goes on from JAIRXA010000187.1 coordinate 10,408, forward strand.
CGAAGGATGAGTTGTTGCAAAAAACTACCCCCCTCCCCCCAGAAGACAAACAATAAACGTACTGACAACGTGAACGCAATAAATGACGGTTGAGGAAGAAAAGGGAAAATGACCGAATACGCCAACACAGGAGAAGTCGGACTCGCAGAGGCTGGGGCCTCGGAAGCCAGGCTCACGGATTTGGAGAACTACTTAACCCTCGATCCCGCATTCTGCCAGGTAAAACAAGCTGTTCGCATTCTCGGTAGCGACAACAACAGCAAAGTTTCAGCTTTGATCGAACAGATAGTGGCATTACTGGACGCGGGTGTCGAGCCTGCCGACATCCGCGTGATCTGCGCTTCATCGACAGCATGCCTTGACTTCGCAAAACGTCTGCGAGAGCAGTTTGGTGACGAACAATCCGGTGTACCAGATGAGATAGAAATCACCACAACACGCGATCTGGCTTTTCGAGTGCTGTCCACTGCCGAAGCACAGCTTATCATCGACCGCAGGTTTTGCAGCGGAAGAGCACGGCTTCTCTCGGCTTTTGAGATGGACTTCATATTGGAAGACCTCAAAACGCTCGGCAATCGTCCCAGCCGCCTGCGCGAACTGCTGAAATTCCTTATCCGTGGCTTAACGGAACTTGCAGATGAGGGCGACGCCTGGCTCATCTCTAAAGAGGAACAGGAGACTCTCGCCTTCCTGCGCTCAGAATTGAAATTCCTACAGGGAGTGATTGAGCCCGAATTGTCAAACCTCACGAGCAAAGTACTACGCGCATGTGATACTACCAGAGAGCGTTATGTGAAACCCCACATCTTTGTCAACGACTATCAAAACCTCTCTCGAGCATCACAGCTGTTGTGCCATCTACTGGCTACCAACTCGATTACTGTTCTGGCTGACCCCTCGGTATGTGTCGAGGTATACGATAGCTATCCGTATGCAGAAGGCATTGAGGAGTTTCTTCGCATCAATCCAGACGCCAAGACGCAGGTTCTTGAGAAGAAGAGGCCGCCTTTTGTCACCGAAACCATGGACTGGGAGCTTCCCGAAGACGAGCTGGCCGGAGTGCCCAGCCTGATCGACGAGCAGATTGCTGCCGGTGTGGCTCCCGAAAGCATTGCCGTGCTGTGTTTTCATCCGCAGTGGTTCAATAAGATCCTGTGTGGGCTGAAAGCGCGAAGCCTGCCTGTCCGCGGGCTCTACCAGCCTCTGACTCTGAAGGGCGATGTCCGCCATCTTATACGCTCTCTACCGTTGCGCATCGTCACTGCCTTGCGCTTGCTGACTGAACCACATGACTCGATGGCCTGGCGTTGCTGGATCGGCTTTGGTGACCACCTGACATTGAGCAACGTTTTTGTCAAAGCGCGAATAGAGGCTGAGGCCGACAACCCAGATGCAGTATTTGCCGACATCGTGACGCAGGGGACACGCGGAAAGGACTGGAAACAAAACACAGATTTCATCGAAGGCTGTAGGGATAAGACAGGCGGGGAGCTTCTTGAGTATTTGGCTCAAGAGTTATCTGTCTCAAACGAGGCAAGAGTTCCGCCTGTTCTCGCACCTTTGTTGAGTCTGGGCAAAACCGCCACTGCTGCCGACATGCTTGTCCTGCTCGAACAGAAGCAATTCTTCCCACAGTTTCCCACAACAAAAGGCGTTACGATTGCTTCGCTTGAAGCACTTGCGAGTCTGAGTTTTGACAGGATCATCGCCGCCGGCTTTGTCAATGGGTTCTTCCCGCTTCGGAGCTATTTCGATTTGGTTGAAGCCACGATCAGTAAGCAGAAGAACATAGAGGAAAGAGAGAACCGACGCCTGAACCTTCTCGTATCGGCAGTATCAGACAGGCTGGTGCTGAGCTACTTTAATAGGACCGAGCAGGAGACCGCAGAACGCCTGCGGCTGAAATCTGACAGAATCGTGCTCGACGAAGACCTCAAACGCATAAGTCAGGTAACTCTCAGCGTATACGCGAAAGAGTTATTGCAGGCGAGCATTGCGGGCGAACCATATCAGGGCTCGTAGACGGTTTGTAGACGAGATGGTAAAGGCTTCCTCGGTCGCATGAGTCCAGATTCATCTCGTGGACATAATTAAATGAGGTACTACGGCGGGATTATTCGAGGCCATATGCAGCACGAACGCGCGCAAATCCGGCGGCGATCTCCGCGTCGTACTCCTCCATCATGTCCTTGAACAGGTCTTCATAGTCGTAGCACAGCTCCTCATGGGGGCGCGCCCTGATCTGCTCCACATAGCCCTCGAATAGTCCGAAGCTCTTGCCGTAGACATGCATCGAGTTGGAGGTGTGCGAGTAGGTGCCAACGCCGACGCCGAGCTTGGCGGCCAGACGTTCCTGTAGACGGATGAAGGCCCAGGCGTTCATGAAGAATGCCTGAGCGAAATCGTTACTGCGAAACATCACACAGCAATCGAGTTTGCCATCGCGGATAAAGAACTGCAGGTTCTGGAGACAGGCGGGGTTTTGCAGGCGGTGGTCAGTGTCATTGTCGCGAATACCGATGATCGCGCGGCGACTGGAGGCCGAGCGCCGCAGATCGTCGAGTACGAACCGTACCTGATCGAAGGGATGATGCATCCGCCAGCTGTAGGTATAGTCCTCCAGCGGCGTGCCGTCCTCTTTGGTGACATCGACCGCGAAGTCCATGATACCGTCGAGCACCTCAAGCTCATATTGCCTGAGCTCCCTGGGGCCACAGATGGTCAGCTTGCTCATGCGCGGCTCAGCGGTCGGCTCTTCGATATGCAGCGTCATGCGGCATTCACGCTGCTGCTCGCCCATCATGGCGGCCCAATCCTCACAGTCAGCCAGCTGGCCGTCGGTGAACATGCGCAGAATGGCCGCATGGTAGACCTCGGGCAGCGTACGTCCCTCGACGAAAACATCCTTCATGCAATCCTCCGTTAAATTCTCCGTCATTTTGCACAATCGCCATTGCAAACGCGGCGCTCACTACTCACGATAAGGTTCGCCAACGAGCTCCGTACATCAACCCATCAATCGGCAAAGCCCTTATCCGTGCTTTCCGTACTTTCCGTACTTTCACTCTACCCTTTTCTTGCGGAGAGTAAAAGGGTAAACGACATGCGGTTTGTAGGCGGCGCCTTCCCAGCACACTCTCTCGTCGCACGTTCATTTTCCCGTCACAGGTTTCGTCTGTCACTTACCTGAGACGGGGCAATAAGGGTAGTGTGCCCAACCACGTCTACCTGATGGTGGCTAAAGCGATTTCTTTTGCTCTGGCGCCGATCTTCTCGGCGTAACCAAGAGCCTTCTTTGCCACAGCATCATCTGTTTCAAGCTGGTTAGGATAGCGGCTGACAACCGCAAACGGGTTGAGGAACATCATCAAGCTCCTCTGTATACTTTGAGACCTCTTTGAGGACATCTTCCAAAGCATGAGTCTTTACTGGAAACTCGCCGTGTGCAACAAGAATGCTCTTCAGGCTTTTCTCGACTGCCTGCTGGGCATGAAAACACGCATTCTCATTCAAGGGCGGACGATGCCTTATGAGAATTCTGGCACTCTCCAGATCATCAGCAGCCATGTCAAGCCACGACCTGACGACCTCACTATTTTGCATAGATAAGCCTTCCGCTGTTGAAAACCTCGCGCTCTATGGTGGTCACTTGGGCAAGCTCGTCGAAGCGCGAACTCTTGTTGGCCAAAACATCGGTCGGCACGTGCTTTTTTCCAAACAGCGCGTAACTGATGTCCTGCATCGCCTCAAGGGGTTTCTTCTCATAGGCGTCGTCGAGCACAACATAAAAATCAAGGTCGGAGCCGCGCTCGGAGGAAAATTCGCCTGTAACATATGAGCCAAAAAGATAGATTCGCTCAGTAGGTACCGTCTCGACAATCGCACGGCGTATTATGGCTATCTGCTCTTCGATATTTGAGTATGCCTTGCTTTTTATCGTTGCAGACATCGCCCTATTTTCACCTCGTCTCTCTATCTCGCTCAGTATAGCATCTTGGATAGGAGCTCCGTCGAGAACAGGGACACGAGTGCGGGACACCTATCTTGAGCAGGCAGGGGGACGAGCAGGCAGGGGGACGAGCAGGCAGGGGGACG
>JAIRXA010000188.1 GCA_031268525.1 Coriobacteriales bacterium
CAACGTCGCAAACACCTGCTGGAGCTCGCACGCGCCTACGGCATCATCGTTATCGAGGACGACCCCTACGGACGTCTGCGATTTGAAGGCGAGCCGGTACCCTGCCTGCGCTCTCTGGACGAAGAGGTCATTTACCTCGGTACGGTCTCAAAGGTCTTCGCGCCCGGTCTGCGCACCGGCTGGGTCATTGCGCCCCGCCCGATCCTGCAAAGGCTCAATATGGTCAAACAGGGTACCGACCTGTGCGGTTCAGCGCTCTGTCAGGTCATCGTGGAGCACTATTTCGCGGAGACACCGTGGCGGCAGACGCTGGCAGACATGGTAGAGAAGTACCGCAGGCGTCGCGACGCGATGCTGGAGGCCTTGGAGGAGTTCTTCCCGCCCGAGGCGACGTGGACGCATCCAGTTGGCGGCTTCTTCGTCTGGGTAACGCTGCCCGAATACGTGGACACGGCACAGATGCTTTCTGTCTCCCTGGACGCTGGTGTGACCTTTGTGCCCGGCGATGGCTGTTACCCCGCAGGCAGTGGGCTTGGACGCAATTCCATGCGCATCGCGTTTTGCTACGAGGAACCAGAGGCACTGCGTGAGGCAGTCCGACGACTGTCGATTGTCATTGAAGAGCGGCTGGCCCTGTACCGGGCATTCATCAGAGCGGGCGTTCTGTAGGTTAAGGAGGCTTTCATGCCATATAAGGTTGCAGTTCTGATGGGGGGCAGCTCCTTTGAGCGCGACTTTTCGCTGGCCAGCGGCAAGTACGTGCTGCAAACGCTGGAAAGGAGCGGTCATACCGTACTGCCGCTTGACACGACTGGCTCGCTCGTAGAGATACTGCGCCGTGAACAGCCCGACGTCGCCTTCGTCGCCTTACACGGAGGGCATGGCGAGGACGGAACCATTCAATCACTATTAGAATATCTTGCTATCCCCTTTGTCGGCTCGTCCTCAGGAGTCTGCCGCACAGCCTGGAATAAGAGTATGCTGCCGGTCGTCATTGCGTCGCATCGCCGGGCAGTCGGCGACACCGCCGGACCCACGCACTGGCCACATGGTGTACTGCTCTCGGCAACAGCCTTCAAGGACTATGGCGCGGCCACAGCTCTCGACCTGATCGCCGAGCGTCTGCCCTCGGGCTATCCCTATGCGGTGCTGCCGGCTTCGGGTGGTTCGGCTCTGGGCGTTAACCGGGTTGATACCTTTGAGCAGCTTGCACCCGCCCTGCTCGACGCCTTGTCCTTTGACGACGAGGTGCTCATCGAGCAGTGGGTAAGCGGTGTAGAACTGGCCGTGAGTGTCATCGGCAGTGGAGACGCCGCGCGCGCGTTACCGCCAATCGAGATCTGCTCCCGGGACGGCTTCTTTAATACCGCAGTGCGGCTCGACCCCGATCTCGTGGAGTATTACGCACCCGTACGTCCTGCTTCTCTGGCTGCCGACGCGACCACAGCGGCAGACATTCTCGCAACCGTTGAGAAAGCGGTCCTTGAGGTGCATCGAAGCTACGGCTGTCGCGACCTCTCGCGCGTTGACCTGTTCTGGGACAGTAAGGCGGGGCGCGTCAAGGTGCTTGAGGTCAACACCTCGCCCGGTATGGCTGCACACTCCCTGTTGCCAATGGCCGCCGCCGCGGCCGACCTGCCCTTCGGCGAGCTGCTCGACGAGTTGCTGGAGATGGCTCTGGCTCGGTCTGCACGCTAGTGCCACATCGGTAACAGGTGCCAAAGGGGAACGGGGTAACAGGAGCTTCGCTCCTTCAAGTTTCGTGAGGGTTCGGGATGTGCGCCTTCTTGCGGCCTTTTACAATAATGACAAGAGCGTGACTTGTTACTTATTCGACGTAAAAATCTGCAAAACGCAAGATTATTCGACGTAAAAATCTGCAAAGCGCAAGATTATTTCTTGACAGGAGTACTTTGCGACAGTAAGCTCAGGGAGCAGCAGCTTTTGCGCTCTTAACGCTCTCAGATTTCGACCCCTGCAGACCGGTCAGTCATAACCGATGACAACGGATAACAGTAAGGTGTTCGGATGCTTCGACGCAAGATATACGATGAGTTGCTGCGATGGAAAGCGCTCCCCGAAAGACGTGCCCTTATCGTCTCCGGAGCACGTCAGGTGGGAAAAACCTTCATCATCAACGCCTTTGTCCGAGATAACTATGCCCACGTGGTGTTCATCAACTTCGAGGAAATGCCGCGCTTCAAGCAGGCATTCGAGGGCAATCTTGATACGGGCAGCATCATCAGCCAGCTTTCGGTGCTGCTTCCAGACGCCGTGTTCCAGCCGGGAGCAACAGCGCTTGTTTTGGACGAGATACAGAGTTGCCCCCAAGCAATCACTGCACTGAAGTTCTTTACGCTCGATGGGCGATTTGATGTTATTGCGACCGACTCCCTTCTCGGCATGAGTTATAAGGAGGTGAGCTCATTTCCCGTTGGCTACACCGACAGATTGGAGTTGTTCTCACTTGATTTCGAGGAATTTCTCTGGGCAAATAAAGTCTCAACGAAAACAATCGAGGACCTGCGCGAACACTTTGAGACCGGGCGGGCGGTCCCAGAAGCCATTCACAGCCGAATGCTGGAAATCTTCCGAACCTATATTGTTGTAGGCGGTATGCCTGCGGTGGTAGACAGCTATGTGCGAACGCAGCACTTTGGCGAGGTTCTCAGATTGCAACGGAACATCGTCCGAGATTATACGGACGATATAGCAAAATATGCAGAGGGGTCGGAGAAAACCAAGGCACGGGCTTGCTTCCTCTCAATTCCGCAGCAGTTGGCACGAGACTACAAGAAATTCAGATACAGCACCGTAGACAAGAACGGGAGTTCACGAAAATACGCGGGCAGTCTGATGTGGCTGTACGACGCGGGAGTCATCAACTTCTGCCACAATCTTGGCCGGATCGAATTGCCCTTAGAGGGTAACGTCGTAAGTGATGCCTTCAAAGTGTATATGCGCGACACAGGATTGCTTGTCTCCATGCTTGAGAATGGCGCACAGGCTGACGTTCTGGCAGGAAACCTTGGTATCTACAAAGGTGCACTCTATGAGAATATCGTTGCGGACATATTTGGCAAAGCAGGAAAGCGCCTGTACTATTATGAATACCGCTCTTTTATCGAGATGGATTTCATCATCCAACAGAGTAGTGAGACAACAGCTGTTGAGGTGAAGTCGGCAGAGCATACCAAATCGAAATCCCTGAATGCCCTGCTCAACAATTATGGCGTGAAGCGTGGCATCAAATTGTCTACCAAAAACGTTGGACTCACCGAGCGAGTCGGCAGCTACCCACTCTATATGGCAATGTTTCTGTGACTGTGCCGCCTTACATGCCCCAAATAGACAGTAGGGACGGGCTCTGACCGCCCACGTTCTTTGTAGGGGCGGGCTTCGATCGCCCGCTGGATATGTGGGATGGAAACACAAAAGGGACAGGGTATTTTGTGTTAGTATTATAAAAGTACGGCTCTTAATCGCACAACTCACTTTTCTAACACAAAATACCCCGTCCCTTTTGTGTTTTGTGGGTCGTACCTGCCCGGGTGCGCCCCTACGACCCAACGCCTACACACAAAGGCCCCGATCCTCAGGGGTTGGGGGATCGAGGCCCCTGTCATGACAGACAGACGAGTATGTGTGTCCTTTACGCCTGTAAGGCGTAGCCTCCATCTTCCGTGTCATCTTCTGCGGGCCTGCGTGAGCACACGACGAAGACGGAGGCAGCGATCACGTGACAGACGAGAAGTGTGGCCACCAGAGGGGTGAAGCGGTTTATCCATGCCATGGGAAGGGAAAGATCATCGAGCAGGAGCCA
>JAIRXA010000020.1 GCA_031268525.1 Coriobacteriales bacterium
GCGAGATTGAAAGGTCTGCTGGCCTTCCTTCTGTCACTGATGATGGTCATGGTGCTGTTGCCGACAGCTGCTTTCGGCGAGTCGACAGCTGCTCTCGGCGAGTCGACCGTGCCCTCGTCGGCCTTGGGAGCGCCGCTGAGCACGCAGGCTAGCGGAGACCCCATCACGGTCAGCTTCAGCTACGCGGACGGGGATGGCGGCGGCTTTGTCCTCGCTAAGCACACTATTGAGGTCACACCCAACTACGCAGAGACCTTTGGCTATACGGAAGGTCCCGCCGTCACCGATGATCAGGTGACGATGTTTGACGCTATCGTCGCGGCTTTCTACGAGATATACGAAGAAGACGTGACTGACGTCATCGGTCAGTCTGGATCGGCGATTACCATCGATGGCAGCATCAGCTTCCTCTGCTATCTGAACTACGCCTTCGCTGCCAAGGACGATCTGGGCCAGCCCTGGAATGAAGCCATACTCTCCGAGGGCGATTATGTTGCGCTGTATGGCGTACAGGAAACGTATATGTATACGGACGGACTGACCTGGTTTGAGGATTCGACAGGATCACGCATCGACGAGATCACGGTTGAGCTTGATGAGGAGATCGACCTGAACCTGTGGACGGTCTGGGGATCCATGTGGTATGAGCCCCCCGAGCCCTTGGAAGATCATGCAGATATCGTCGAAGACGGCATCATCGTCTCGGTGGACGTCTCCGGCACCCCTCCCACTGGCATCTTTGATGAAGAACTGGCGGTAACCGATGTGGACGGTCTGGCGACCGTCAGCTTTGACGCGCCGGGCACCTACGTGCTTTCCGCCTATGTGGATGACGACAATGATTACTGGCCTCTGAGTTCCCCCTGGCTTGAGGTCACGGTTCTGCCGCCTGCATATCAGCCGATCCTCGAAGCCTCACTGGCCTACCTTGCCAGCTCGGTTCCCAGACCAGTCCCCGGTTCACAGGCTGGCGACTGGTCCGTTCTCGCGCTGGCTCGTGGCGAGGCCGATCTGCCCGATAGTTACTGGACGGCTTATCTCAATCGCGTAAAGACGCTCGTAAGGACCAACGCAGGCGCGGATGGCAGGCTCGATGCAAGCTATTCGACGGAGAACTCCCGTACCATACTCGCTTTGACCTCCATCGGAGTCGACGCGACTGACGTGGCTGGCGTGGATCTTGTGAGCGCCTTGACCGATACGGACTGGGTTGAACTACAGGGCGTCAACGGAGCGATTTACGCCCTGCTCGCCCTCGATTCGGCTCCCTACCTTCCCGACGATACAACGACGCGCGATGCGCTCATACAGATATTCTTGGACAACCAGTTGCCGACAGGCGGCTGGACCTGGTTTGGCGACGACGCTGACGACCTCACCGCCTCGGCCTTGCAAGCTCTGGCGTCGTATTACGGGCAGGGCAATGACGATCTGGACGAGGCCGTTGATGACGCTCTGGCTGCGCTCTCAGATTTGCAGTCGGCATCAGGCGGTTTCGTTTCCTGGGGTGCCGAGAGCCCTGAATTTGCCGCACAGGTTGTGGTCGCTTTGAGCGCTCTGGGGATTGACGCCGATACCGACGCGGCATTTGTCAAGGCAAACGGCAGTGCCTTGGACGCACTGCTCGCCTACGCCGTGGAAGGTGGCGGTTTCTACAACTCCTATTCCGGTCCCACGACCCCCGACGCCATGTCTACCGATCAGGGAACCTATGCACTGGTTGCCTACGATCGCTTCCTGAATACAAAGACTCGCCTCTATGACATGAGCGATGTCGAATCCTACGTAGCCCCAGCCATTCCTGAGGGTGTCGCCGTGAACCTGAGCGTTGCACACGCTCCCGGGAAATCGGTCGATATCAGCAGTTCCTCCACTGCGGGCGGTGCGCTGCCAGTCCTGTATGACTCCAGTACACGAGCGAGTGAACGCTTCCGTCTTGAGCCGGATGGTGAAGGCTATTATACTATTGTAAATGTTAACTCCGGACTCGTTCTTGATATCTATGGTGGTGCCGCGAAGTCAGGAGCGCAGGTTATTCAGTGGCCTGCCAAAGCCGCGAACGCCGATAACCAGAAGTGGGCCATCGACGCAGTGGATGGTGGCTTCATTATTTCCGCCAAGAAAGACTCGAACCTCGTGCTCGATGTCAAGGGATCCTCTACCGCCAACGGGGCACAGCTCCTGCTTTGGAATCGCTCAGATGATAAGCCCAACCAGACCTTCAATTTTGAGACTCTTGAGCCCCTTGCCTCCGTTGACGAGAGCACGACCTACCTTATTCACACCCTTGCGGGCGCGAGTACGGGCGATCGGGTGCTCGACATTTATGGTGCTTCGCACGACAGAGGTGCCGCTGCAATTCTGTGGGGCCCCAATGGGCACAGCAATCAGGACTGGACCTTTACCTTTGACGACACGACGGGTTACTACACCATAGAGGCTGCCCATTCCGGCCACCTCCTTGATGTTTACGGCGCGAGCAAAACAGCCGGTGCCTCGATCATCCAGTGGCCCGCAACCGGACGCCTGAATCAGAGCTGGGCTCTGCTGGATGCTGGGGATGGCGCCGTTTACATCCAATCGGCGATGACAGGCTATTCGCTCGATATCTCAGGCAACAACTCCGCTTCAGGTGCGGCAGTCATCGCGTGGACGCATCACGGCCGCGCAAATCAAACCTGGGTTTTGGAGTAGATCGGACGAGGTTTGGAGCGGGATCGCGCGAGAGTTTGTGTAGGATCGTGCGAGAGTTTGGAGCGGGATCGCGTGAGAGTTTGGAGTGGGATCGCACGAGAGCTTGCGTGAACTGAGAACAGTTTGTGTGAACGGAGAACGGGTCTCATAGATTTGGAGTGGGACGTATGACATGGAAGACCAAGCGTGCAGCTCTGATTGCCGCCGCTTTGATCGTCGCAGCCCTGGGTGTCAGTGTGTTTGCGCTGGCACTCGGGGCACCCTTTGCGAATGGGTCCGGCGATACGCTCGCAGGTCCCAGCGCTGAAGCTGGCGCCGCAGAGGGTGTTGAAAACACAGGACTGACGCCCCGAACCCTTGATGCGAAAGACGGGTCCGACGGGGCTGGCGCAGGTACAAACAACGGTGAGGGCACCGAAGCCGACGGTGGCGCAAACGCTGCCCCGGGTGATGGGAACTCGTCAGGCGATTCGGCCTCAGGTTCGGGGAGTTCCGCGGGCTCCGCAGGCGGCTCCTCCGGCTCGGGCTCCGCAGGCGGCTCCTCCGGCTCGGGCAACCCCAGCGGCTCCGGCTCCGGCTCCGGCAACCCCTCTTCAGGCTCCTCTGGATCCGGCTCCTCGCAACCTGAAGCGCCCCTTCCCCCTCCACAGCCCAGCTGTACGATCTCGATTGACGCCAGTACGATGGGCTGGGGGTATCTCATGTCTTCGCGCACCGTGACCTTCTCTGAGGGGGAAACGGTGTATACCGTGCTCCAGCGTGAATGCGCCAATGCGGGGATTGTCTTAAATACCCGAAGCGGCTATGTCGTCGGCATCGGCGGTCTGAACGAATTTGATGGCGGTAAGAAATCGGGTTGGATGTATGAAGTCAATGGCTGGTCCCCCAATTATGGCTCTACGGCTTACTACCTGAGCAAGGGCGACAACATTATCTGGCGCTACACCCTCGATCTGGGTAGTGACCTCGGCTGAGGTTCTGCCACCGGCTGATGGCTGATGGCTGATGGATAAACATGAGCCGAAAAATGCGTTCTCCAGCCTGCATTTCCTCAAAGAACCGTAGCCGTCTCCGGCGAGCACGTATTGCTTCAAAATAAAAAGTACTCGAAATACCATTCGTTGCCGAGCATTTCCTCAAAGAGCCGTAGTGCCGTATAATCAAGAGTAGTTGTCAGTGGGCGCGATCTGCTCGAGGAAGGCATCTACCCATGAGTGAGCTTTGTGATGCGAACGACCTGCTTGAACTGACGAGGGCAGATCTGGCCTTGCTACGCCTGAAGAAACAGCTCGACAATCTGCCGCAACGACAGTGGCTCATCACGCTGCGCACCAAACGTGCCGAAGTTGAAACGAAGGCCGCTCAGGTCGCTCGGATGCGCAAGGAATGCGACCAGATGATCCGAGCGCTCGTCGACGAGGAAGCAACGCTCAGAGCACGGACTGCCGAGGCGCAGATAAAGATCGATGAAACCTCCAATTACAAGGAGGTCGCCTCACTTTCGCGCGAGATTGAGAGCTTCGCCAAGCGGCTGGAGAAGATCGAGTTCGACACGCTCGGGCAGATGGAGCGCTCCGATAGAATTACCGCCGTCGAGGCGCAGGTCGCCACCGCCCTGAAAAAACTCAATCGGCAGGATAGCGAGCTGCTTGCCGCCTACCAGACCGACGGAGCCGTCATCCAAAAGGAACAGGTGACGACACAGCAGCAACGGGCCGATCTGATCGCAGCATTGCCGCCGGAGCTCGTGGCTCGCTACGAGAGGGCACGCGAGGCAAAGGGTGGCGTCGGCGCGGCGCAACTTGAGGGCTCGCATTGCAACGGCTGTCGCGTTGAGCTCTCAGAGGGACAGCTTGCCAGACTCAGAAGCGGCCCGCCGATCGGAGAATGCCCCTATTGCCATCGGCTGCTGGTTGTGGAGGCACAATGAAGGATCGAGGTGGAGGCTACACGGGGCCTCCCATGATACTCAAGGCCCTGCTCAACACCGATGGTGGAAGTAGGGGCAACCCGGGGCCGAGTGGTATTGGTTTTATCCTGCGGGTTGACGACGGGCGTGAGTTACAGACGATCTGTCGCGGCGGTGCTCCCATTGGGAAGGCAACGAACAATGTTGCCGAATATCAGGCGCTCCTGTGGGGTTTGCGCAACGCATTGGCGCTACGCGTGCGCAATCTTACGATACACGCCGACAGCGAGCTGCTCGTGCGTCAGGTGCGTGGCGAGTATAAGGTGAAGAACGCGGGTATAAAACCCTTGCATGCCGAGGCGCTTGCCCTGCTTTCGCGCTTTGCCTCTCATACGTTGCAGCATGTGATGCGCGCGTATAACGCCGAGGCGGACGCGCTGGCCAATGAGGCGATGGACGCGGGTCACGCGGTGGGCGACTTCGCGCTTGCCTTTGATGCGGATGCGGAGCAGCGCGAGTTGTTTCCGACTGAGGTGTCTGTGCTCGGCGCTGTTGCTGTTGTCGGTACCGCCGCCGGCGCTGGGCAGGCCGAAAGTCAAAGCGGGGACTCCGATACGTATACGAGAATGAAAGGTACTAGTATGATAGCAAAAACTGAAGGCGTCGGCGGCGTCTATAGCCTGAGTGTGAAGGAGCATTTCGACGCGGCGCATGCACTGGTTGGCTACCCCGGCGAATGCCGCAACCTGCACGGGCACACCTGGGATGTCGAGGCAGTTATCAGCGGCACCGAGCTCGACGAAGTAGGCATAGTCTACGACTTCAAGAAGCTGAAGTCCGATCTGCTCGCAATACTCGACGCCTTTGACCATCACTATCTCAACGAGGTTCCGCCCTTTGACACGATCAATGCGACGGCGGAGAATCTGGCGCGAGTCGTCTTTGAGCAGCTTGCGGCGTCTCTGCCCGACGGCATTGTGCTTGATGAGGTCAGTGTCTGGGAATCTCCGATCGCCAAACTGAGCTATCGACGATGACGTGAAGGTGAGTTTGATGTGAGCAGGCGATGAGTTGGAGATGAGCTGAAGATGAGCTGGATGCAACTCGACTATGACGTGAAGGTGAGTTTGAGATGAATGTGCCACCCACCATCCTATTGGGCGTGACCGGCTGCATCGCCGCCTATAAAGCCTGTGAGTTGGTGCGTGAATTTCAGCGGGCAGGCGCGCGCGTAAAGGTTGTCATGACGCCGATGGCGGCTGAGTTTGTGACACCCGCGACCTTTCAGGCACTGACGCGCGAGGAAGTTGCGCTCGCGCCGGTGGGCGATGCGCATGAACCCATCCATCACATCTCGCTGGCGCAGGAGGCCGACCTTGTCCTCATCGCTCCTGCAACTGCGAACACCCTCAATAAACTCGCCTCCGGTGTGGCTGACAATCTTCTCACTACCACCGTTTTGGCTACCGAGGCACCGGTTCTCATCGCTCCAGCGATGAATGTGCATATGTGGCGCGACCAGACCACCCAGGAATCCATCGCGCGGCTTCGCAGTCGTGGCGTAGCGGTCATCGAGCCTGCGGAAGGCTATCTCGCCTGTGGTGAGATCGGTGAGGGGCGGCTTGCCCCATTGCCTGAGATCGTGGAGACTGTCATGGCCGAACTGGCGCGGGCCCGCGATCTTGAGGGACGGCGCATTCTGGTGACGGCGGGCCCCACGCGCGAGTATCTCGATCCCGTGCGTTTTCTCTCAAACCCTTCCAGCGGTAAGACTGGCTATGCAATCGCCCAAGAGGCGGCACGACGCGGTGCCGAGGTGGTGCTCGTTTCAGGGCCCACCGAATTGCCCGATCCCTTTGGGTGCGTGCTTATCCGGGTGACGAGTGCCCAGCAGATGTTTGATGCCTGCGAGCTGCACTTCGCACACCTCGACGCTGCGATCTTCACCGCAGCCGTTGCGGATTTCCGTCCTGCTGAGTATCAAGAATCCAAGATCAAGAAAAATGCTGTTCATGATCAGCAAAGTGCAATCAAAATGCAATCATCCGGTGAAAGCGCCCAACTGGAGCTTGTGCCCACTCCCGACATTCTTGCGACTCTGGCAGCGAAGAAAGGGCAAACCTATATCGTCGGATTTGCGGCAGAGACTGAGGATCTACTGACTGCTGCTCGCGATAAACTCGTGCGCAAGAATGCCGACCTGATTGTTGCAAACGATGTCTCCGATCCTTCGCTTGGGTTTGGTTCGAGCCACAATCGCTGGCATTTTGTCACAGCAGCAGGCGACGAATCCTCTGACCTGCTCAGCAAAACCGCCTTGGCACGGCTGCTTCTCGACCGCGTGTCCCGCCACCTGTAAATACCTGTGCGCAGAGGCGGATGTGGACAGCACCGCAGGTTCCGCCCCTACGCCTGGCGGAACCCGGGATCGTCGCTCTGCCGCGTCTCAACAACTGTGGTAGAATACCCATCACTCCAAGGGAAGTCTCAGGGATGCCTTTCGATTGGCTCCCGAGAGATGCCTGTATATCGTGGGGATGTAGCTCAGCTGGGAGAGCAATACGTTCGCAACGTATAGGTCGTGGGTTCGAATCCCATCATCTCCACCACAACTCGGAATAATCTTACGGGGATTCGAACCCGAGAGGGCGCAACGCTCCAGTGGAGCGTTGCGGGCCGAGCAAGCGCAGCTTGCGAGGTCTACAAGCGTGAGGCGCATCGCGCCGAAGCGATTGTCGAATCCCATCATCTCCACCAATCTACCTGCTGCATGAACGTATGCCGAGTTCGTATAAGGATACGTCCACTCCACCATTGAGACATCGAGATCACTACTTCGTGGCCTGACGGTCGAAATCCAGCGAAGGGAAGATATTGAGTGCCTCGTGTGGTTGCACGGACTCCCAATCGCCACGAGTTTCCAATCGCCATAATCGACACTGCGTGACGTGGTAAAATACCTCTATGGACGAGATAATTATTTTGTAAACGTTGGATATAAAAAGTCTGATTTTCACGGTCAGGGACACTCAGGTTCTGCTCGACAGCGACGTGGCAATGCTGTACGGCTAACGAAACCAAGAGGATAAATGAAACCGCGTCTCGTAACACAAGACGTTTTCCTGATACATTCCGTTTCAAACTTACAGCCGAGGAAGCAAACCGGATTGCCGAGGCAAGACCTGACATTATTTCTTTGAGGTCGCAAATTGCGACCTCAAAGCGTGGTGGTCGCAGATACACCCCCTACGTTTACACGGAACAGGGGATAGGGATGTTGTCGGGCTTGCTGAAAAATGATACGGCCATAGACGTGAGCATAGGCGTAATGAACGCTTTCGTCGAAATGCGGCGCTTTATTGCGGCATACGGCAAGACATTTGAGCGGATTACGACAGTCGAATACAAGCTCCTCGAACACGACAAGAAGTTCGATGAACTGTTCGACCTTATTCAACTGCCGGGGCTTCCGCAACAGGGCATATTTTTCAAAGGAGAGATATACGACGCTTTCAGGCTTATCGTCAAGATTATTGGCGAGGCGCGGGAAACACTTGTAATCATCGACGGCTATGCTGACGATACCATCCTCGATATGCTGGCAAAACGCAAACGTGGGGAGGATGCCGTTATAGTCACCGCTTCGCCCGGCAGAATCACGCAGACGGGGCTTGGCAAGATAAACGCGCAATACCCGACGGTCAGCGTCGTCAAATCCGACGAGTTTCATGACCGTTTCATCATCGTGGATGGCAAGAAGGTCTACCATGTCGGGGCATCCCTAAAGGATGCGGGAAAGAAATGCTTTGCTCTCACACTGCTTGATGATGAAGGCTTGATTGTCGCAAAGACACAGGACATCATCGGCACATAAAGAACGTCATCTGTCCCGATTCCCCGGACAAACGGCTTCACTTTATGTGTTCGGTTGCAATGGATGTCCATGAACGGCTCTGTGCGCATTTCTGGGAGGAAATACAAAGAGCCGTCTGCTTTTATTCCGAGAACAAACGGCTCTATGTAACGGTATTCAGCCGTCTACTTAACTTTTGACCATCTTCGTCTTGGCGGTCATAAACTTATGTAGTGTCTCGTCTATCGTGTCGGTATAACGCCCCTCGGCAATCAGGCTGTTCCGCAGGTCGTTCATGGCGCGTATGATACATTGACATTCCTCGTAGGTAAAATAGTGTCTGGTTGTCTGCTTCCTCATGGCTTTCCCTCCTTGTGCTTTCATTGTACGTGGTGCAGGTGCATATGATCCGCGATTCGTTGAGGAATTGTGTGTGAGCGGGTATAATTTAATAAGCCGTTTTCAGAGAGGCTCCGAAGCGAAGTTGATATGAAACGCAGGGGTTTTCCCTCTGCTGAACCGGGAAAATCATGCTGACTGTTGAACATATAAAGAAAATACTGGCCGAAGGCGAAGGTCTTACCGTCGAGTTTAAGAAGTGCGAGAACGCACTTTCAAAAAGCATCTATGAAACTGTCTGCTCATTTGCGAATCGCTACGGAGGCTCTATCCTTCTTGGCGTTTCAGATGACGGCGAGGCGCTCGGTGTAAGTCCCGAAGCAGCAGGAGCCATCAAGAAAGACTTTGCCAACACGGTGAATAACCCACAGAAGATGGCCCCGCCCCTTTTTCTCACCTTGGATGAAATCGAGATCGATGGCAAGTTGGTGCTTTACGCATATATTCCGAGGACTTCCCAAATCCAGATGACGGCGGGGCGTATATATGACCGGAATGAGGACGGGGACTACGATGTTACCGGCTCCACAGAACTCATTGCCCAAATGTCCATCAGAAAATCCAATGAGTACACAGAGCGCAAAGTGTTCCCATTCGCAAGGGAGGAACATCTCAAATTAGCGGAGCTTATGCCAATCGTGAGGCAACGCGCCCTGAATCGGGACCATGAGCATCCTTGGGGCGATATGGCCGACATGGAGATCATGCGCAGCGCAGGGCTGTATGAAGAAGACACCACAACCGGTGTCAAAGGTTTTAACCGTGCGGCCTTGCTTCTGTTTGGACGCGACGAGATAATCCAGCAGGCAGCGCCTGGATACGTTACGGACTGTCTGCTCCGGGTAGAAAACGTAGACCGCTACGATGACCGCCTGCGCGTGGAATCAAACCTGATTGAAGCCTTTGGCCAGATCATGGGATTCATCGCGAAGCACACATGGAACAGGTTCTTCCTGATTGACAACTTGAATGTAAACGTCAGGGATTTCATAGCCAAGGAAATCGTTTCCAATGTCCTCGTCCACCGCGAATTTTCCAGTGCGCATCCGGCCCGTGTGATTGTCGAAAAGGGCCGTATACTTGCGGAGAACTGGAACCGTCCGCTCAGCCCCGGTCGGATTGACCCGGACAACTTCAAGCCATACCCGAAGAATCCGATCCTTGCGCGCTTCTTTGTCAATATCGGATATGCCGATACATTGGGTTCAGGCGTCCGCAACCTCTATAAGTACACGCAGATGTACTCCGGCAAAGAGCCCGAACTCATTGAGGGGGATATGTTTCAGGCAATCATCCCGCTTAATAGGACACAGGATGTCCCCAATGATGTCCCAATAAATGTCCCAATAAATGTCCTAATAAACGCAACCGAGAAAGAAGTGCTTGATCTTATCACGGAGAATCCCAAGATCACATATGCCGCGCTTGCGGAAAGGCTGTCTCTTAGCAGCAGGACCATTCAGCGCAGCATCGCAAAACTCCAAGGCATTGGCCATATCAGACGGGAAGGGTCGAGGAAATCCGGTTATTGGGAAATCATATCGGACGACTCCGCAGAGCAATACGTTCGCAACGTATAGATCGATTGTCGAATCCCATCATCTCCATCATCATAAACGCAAAGCCGCATCGCGCGGCTTTTTGTGCTCATAGATGATGGGATTCGAACGGGCGAGCAGTTCCAGCGAACCCCGAGGAAACACCGATTTATTCATTGCGCCCCATTGTGTGCCCCATCTTGTGGCCCGTTTTGCTTTCTATTCATGACGACGGGCTTGACGTTTCTTCTTTGTGATCAAGACTATTGCAGCGCCTATGATCACGATGGCTATGCCTGCGGCTGTTGCAACAATCCCCATGTTCATAGTGCCGTCATCCCCTGTGGAGCCAGAGGAGGCAAGCACCTCCGTTGCTGTAATTTCGTAGACAACAATGCCATCCTTGCCGGAGTGCAGACGGTAAGTCGTGCCGTCAAACGAGGGCAAGAAACCGAGTCGCCAAAGACTTGCCGCAGCGCTCCCTACGCCGAAAAACGAAGCGACAAACTCTTTTTCCCCAACTGATGAGCCAACGGTATCTTCCGTAACCGAATCCAATTCAATGCCAAGCGCCTCTATGCCTTTTACCACAGTCGGGCCCGGACATTGCCCATAATACTCACCAAATTCGTCGTTG
>JAIRXA010000054.1 GCA_031268525.1 Coriobacteriales bacterium
TCGAAGACTGTTTGCGGCTGTCTTCAGCGAGTGCTATAGTGACTTCTCAATATGAAAACAGATATCGTTTTCGTTTACGAGAAGGAGTTCAGGGATGAATCGTACAATACGGCAAGGGAATACGAAGGTGCACGCACAGGAGCTCACTCAGGCGCCTCCAATGGCGCTCACGAAGGAGCTCGCCAAGACATCCAAACGAATACTCACACTGGCACTTAATGCACTGGTACTGAGTATGCTCCTGCTCATGGGTTTGATGCTGGGAGCTTGCGGCGGGCCGCAGGGAGGTTCGGGTGGCGCGGGCTCGGGCACAGGCGGCGCAGAAGCAGGCAATGGAGCCGGGAACGGGGAACGGATACAGATAGTAACGACCATCTTTCCGGCCTATGATTTCAGCAGACAGATCGCTGGCGACAAAGCTGAGGTGAGCTTGCTCCTGCCGCCCGGCGTTGAAAGTCACTCCTTTGAGCCAACGCCTTCGGACATCATCAGTATCCAGAACTGCGATGTCTTCATCTACGTGGGCGGCGAGTCGGATGTCTGGGTGGACGAGATCCTCGCATCACTGGACAACAGCGACCTGCAGACGATCCGTCTGATGGATTGCGTCTCGCTTGTGCCCGAAGAAGTGATTGAAGGCATGGAGGACGAAGAGGAAGAGGCGGCCTCCGAAGGCTCCGCAGGTGCCGAAGAGGAGGAGGAGCTTGACGAGCACGTCTGGACTTCTCCACGAAACGCGAAGCTCATCACGCAGGCCATAAGCGATGTATTGTGCGAGATAGACCCGGGAAATGCCGAGTTCTACGAAACGCAGACCGTGAGCTATCTTGGGCAGCTGGATGAGCTGGATGCCCAGTTCAGAGATGTGGTCGCCACGGCCACACGCAACACGCTGGTATTCGGCGACCGGTTCCCCTTCCGATATTTTGTCGATGAATACGGGCTCGATTACTACGCTGCCTTCCCCGGTTGTTCGTCTGACAGCGAAGCAAGCCCTCAGACCGTCGCGTTTTTGATCGATAAGGTAAAATCAGAACAGCTACCGGTGGTGCTGAAGATAGAGCTTTCCAATCATGGCATTGCCGACACCATCGCGCAGGAAACGGGGGCACAGGTGTTGATCTTCCACTCGGTTCATAACGTCAGTCTGGACGAGATGAACGCACAGGCGACCTACCTTTCGCTCATGGAGGCCAACGTGCAGGTGCTCAGGGAGGCTCTCAACTGACTGAGGTTTTGATAAGCTGCGAGGATGCCGTCTTCTCATATGAGGGGCGGCATGCGGCCTGTGACCTGAACTTTGAGGTGTCGCAGGGCGACTATCTGTGCATCGTCGGCTCCAACGGTTCGGGCAAAAGCACCCTGCTGCGAGGACTTCTGGGGCTCAAGGCACCCAGCAGCGGAACGCTGAGATACGCGGAGAACCTCAAGAGCAATCAGATCGGCTATCTCCCACAGCAGTCCGTTACCAACAGGGATTTTCCGGCCAGCGCCTGGGAGGTTGTGCTTTCTGGGTGCCTGGCTGCGCACGGGCTTATGCCTTTTTACACAGCGCGCGACAAGCGTAAGGCTCTCCAGAATCTGGCGCTCTTGCAGGCCACTGATCTGCGCAAGCGCTCCTTTTATGAGCTGTCGGTCGGGCAGCGGCAGCGTCTGCTTTTGGCTCGGGCGCTTTGTGCAGCCGAGCGCCTGTTGGTGTTGGACGAACCCACTGCGGGTCTCGATCCGCAGGTCACACGCGACGTCTATCAGGCGATAGCAGAGCTGAACTCTCGCGAGGGTATGACCGTGATCATGGTCTCGCATGATGTGGAAAGCGCGTTGCTTTACGCAAGCCACATCCTGCATCTGCAGGTTCATCAGATGTTCTTTGGCAGCGTGGAGCGCTACCGCCGTTCCGGCGTTGGAGAGGGTTTTTTGGGCTGTCAGCATGTCGAGAGTCACGATGCCGCCGAACATGAGGGTCGCGGCGCCATCGAACATGGGGTCGGCGCTGCTGCTGGGCACGAGGGGCGTGGCGCCGTCGGGCACGAGGGTCGCGGCGCTACCGAGTACGAGAGCCACGATGCCCTTGAACGCGAGAGCCACAGCGCTACCGAGCACGAAAACCATATCGCCGCCGAACCTCTTGAGACGGACGCGCACTCCCATGATTGATGCTCTTATCGAGATGCTGTCGTATTCTTTCTTGCAGCGAGCGCTCATCGTGGGTCTGCTGGTGTCGATCTGCGCGGCGCTTCTGGGCGTGAGCCTTGTGCTCAAGCGTTTCTCGATGATCGGTGACGGTCTGTCGCATGTGGGTTTTGGCTCTCTTGCGATAGCTACGGCCCTAAACGCCGCGCCTCTGTTGGTCTCTTTGCCGATCGTGGTTTTGGCGGCCTTTTTGCTGTTGCGTCTTTCGGAGAACAGTCAGATAAAGGGAGATGCGGCCATCGCCCTCATTTCTACAGGGGCCTTGGCCATTGGTGTGACGGTTATCTCGCTTTCTACAGGCTTTAACGTCGACGTCAACAACTATCTGTTCGGCAGCATCCTCGCCATGAGCAAAAACGACGTGATCTTAAGCATCATCATCTCGATTGTGGTGCTTGGCATGTTTTTGCTGTT
>JAIRXA010000075.1 GCA_031268525.1 Coriobacteriales bacterium
TCCCGGGAGCAGGAACTCAATGGACGAACTCGGGACCCGAGCCCCGTGGTCGTTGGCAACGAAACACTGTATCTACAGTCTGCGGCCACCTTGGCGCCCTGGAACAACAATTCCAAGGATACGGCGACCGCAGCAACCGTAACCGCTGCCAACCGCGAACTCACCTGGAGCGTACGCAATGCAAGCACGACAGCGTGGAACTGGAGCGAGGTTTTAGGGACCTCAAATTATCCGGATAATACTGATTCATCAATCGTCTCTACTGAAGATATCCGTCACTTTATGGCTCCGGCCAATGGCCGCTGGACCATCAATCCCCTCTACAAAGCCAGCAATAGCCCCACGGGGAGCACGCCGACAAATAGCGCAACAGCTGAGATGAATACTCGTGCTATCATGCTATCGCTTGGCGGAACCAGTGGGAAAACCATGGAAATGCGCCTTGCCGGCGATACCGTCAACAACGCTGCAGCCTCCGGCAATTATAGTTATTACAATTCATTGATGGGTTTTGACCTGACCGATAACCAGAACTCCACTCAGCAAAACCCCTTTGTTGAATACTATGACAATAACAATTTCAATCTGCCGCAATCTCTCTGGCATCCACAGACCTGGTACTCGATGACTATCTATACCCAGGCAAACACTGAAGCGACCACCCAATTCGGCGTAGACACGCGAATGGTCTTTGGTCCTTACCTGCATACGTTTCGCCTGAGTGGCACGTATACCTCCTATGGTTGTTATTGGAACTGGGGGCGTTATGTGGGCAACCCCTGGTATGGGCAGACAGCCGGCGACTTTAACAGAGCGTTTCCGGGCAATGCCGGCGAAGCCAAAGCTGACCTTGCGCGAAGGGGCATGGCCTATATCCCCGAATACTACGGCAATGACGCACAGTTCATGCTACTCGACAGCAGCACCAAGCCGGTGCTCTTCATCCAAGGCGTGAACATCCTCGACCAGAACGATAACCAGATACCCAGCGCCATCTACTCCCGTCGAGCCGTGGAGATCGGCGGCGCTCTGGTCAAGACGACGTCGGCCCACGATAACGCCAAAGGTCAAACCACCCGCCATGTGAATTCAAATGTCGATGGCTACAGCTATGGCTACGCCGCGTATTATCTTCAATACTTCGGGAGCGGCCCGCGTTATAGCCAGATCCTCTACAATACCGACATCGTCCTGCGTACCCCCCAAGGCACGGATACACCCCGCCAAAGCCGCATCTTCGACGCGACGCTGCCTACCGATGGCGTCTACAATGATATTAACAGCAAAAACGACGCGGTATCTACCAACAACTTCTCCAGCAACGCAGATAAGCAGTTCTCCCCCACGGTGCGCATCATCGGTGGCGACATCTACGTCGACGCAGGCCAGACCTTAACCATCGACGGCGGACGCATCAACCCCAAGGGCGCGACCTCGGGCACCGTCACCGCCCAGTACCCCGCGGTCGATGGGCGCACCATCACGCTGAGCGATACGCGCGGCGAGTACACACAGGTCATCGCCCCCGACTCCATCACGGTTGCCGAAGGCGCCACCCTGATCCTGCGCGGTCAGGCCAATGTGGACGGGGTGCTCATCGGCGCGACTTCGCAGTACGCCAACGTGAACACCCCGATCTATGTGGAAGGCACCCTGAACCTCACCACGGGAGCACGCCTGACCAATCGGATCTACGTCTATGGCAAGGGCGTCGTAAACGTCCAGGCTGCGGCGTCGGGGCCCGCCATCGTAGATCGTCGCCCGGGCGACGAGGGTATCTACGATGGCATCTATGCCTTCGGTGGCGGAACGGTCAATATCGCGGCCCAGGCTCAGCTGCAATCCCGTATCTGGGTAGATGCGGAAAGCGCACTTACCATCGGAAACGGCGCCGTCATCACAGGCGACCTCTACGTACTCGGCACGCTGACCATTCCCGCCAGCTTTCAGCTGAACTACGATAGCCGGGATCTGGTGGACAATCCCAACACGGCCGATGTCCTTGAGAATCAGCCAGACACCCACGGCATCTACCTCTACGACGATCCCGCGCTGGGAAGCGCAACATTACTACACCCCAGCACTCCGATAGTCTCGGGCAACTCGGGCAGGATACACAGCTTTGCAGCTCACCCCGACATGACCGGCGCAACCGCTGCGGCAGTCTTCTGCGACAATCGCGACGAGGGCAATAATGCCTGTCAGCACTGGCTGACTGCCAATGAGTTTTGGGTGCGCCAAGGGACAAGCGGCGAATGAGGGCACCGAAGACGACAGAGCTGCGGGAGTCCGTGATGACCAGTCAACGGGACTTCACGGTAGCTGACCACCGGGGCTTCACGGTAGCCGACCGACGGAGGGTTGCGCTGGCAGGCCACCGGGGATTCACGCTCATCGAGTTGATCGTGACCCTGTCGATTTCGGTCATTCTCATAGCGCTCGCAGGTTCGCTCATCGTTTTTTCGATGAACTTCCTCAATCGCACCGAGGTACGTGCCTCCGATAAGCATCTCGCGGAACAGAGCGCCGATTTCATCAAGGAGCGACTCCTGTACGCAAACTCCATCTCCCTCGTGCGCGCCACCGAACCACCGTCTTCGGCAAGTGGCGGCGATATTCTGTTCATCGGGCAGCTTGACCCGGCAACCAACAAAATCACCATCACCAACGAGGGCCATCTCTACTATATGCGCGCCGGCGATTCGGCGCCGGTGGATGTCTTTGGCACCGGCGGCTACGACAACAACGCACTGGCTTTCAGTTATCGCGCAATCGTCGATGAGACCAACCGCACAGACAAGAGCTTTGAGATCACCACAAAAACCATTCGAGACAGCATGGTTGCCTATACCTCGAAAAAGACCTTCAGCCTCTACGAGGCGGGAGCGTCCGCGGATGCGGAGCCGCGCAAATCGGTGAGCGTCGATTCCTGGAGCGATGGCGCAGACTTTGACGCAAGCACCGAGAAGTTCTACCTGCTGGTCAACACCACCTCTTCGGGGTATGTGCAAACTGGCCTGATCGCCTGGTTTGACGCCATCAACAATGACGGAACGGGCTCGATGGGCTCTCACAACCCCAACCAGAAGGCGGTCTGGTCGGACCTCACGGGCAACGGCAACGATATGAATCTGTTCTTCACCAACAACTCCACACCAATTCGCAACACGAGCATTTACTTCGATGGCAGCGGAGACTATGGAATGATACCCCAACTCGATCTGTCGGACTATTCGTCGGTCACGGTTGAGATCTGTTTTCGGGAGGCCGACACAGGGAGGGCAGGGCTGCTCTTTGAGTACAGCTCAAACGGGGCTACCCAGGCAACGGGCTTTGGTTCAGGCCTCAACAGCACCGGTTCTAAAGACAGCAGTGATAATATCGCATGTACGTTCTTCCACTGGACCAACGACGCGGGCAGCAGTGGTCTTTATGTGGTCAACCACAAGTGGATAAACCAAAGCACCGCGTTCACCACGCATACGAACTTCTACAGCATGATTCAGGGAGACACCCAGCGCATGGTATGGATTGACGGCGCTCCAGTCGGGTTGATAGCCCAAGGAAGCTCAACAACTCCCATAAACTCATCAACCAATACCCACGCAACCGATTATTTCGTCAAACACCCCTTCTTCATTGCCATACGTGGTGGCACTTCATCCGCTGATGTTTTCGCTGGCGAGATATCCTCCATTCGCATCTATGGGCGCCAACTCACCCAGGCGGAGATACAACAGAACGCCCAAGAGGATTATGTGCGCTTTGGAAGGTAGATTTGGGATTTGAGTACCACAGAAATGCTATTCACGTGAGCCTTTAAGACAGGGCTTTTAAGGCAAAATTGGGACAGATTTGGACAGATTTGAGGCAAAACTTTGGAAACTTTGGGAAACTTTCGATCTCTTGACATACGCTCGAATAATTCATGTATAATTATGTCGAGTTTGTCCAATAGGACAACCGTGTTTGCTGCCCGTAAACGCACTTAAAACACACGACTGGGATAGCAGCAATGTCAATGTACACGTATACCGCTTTGGCGCTTGATGGTTCGCGCGTCTCAGGTTCGGTTGAGGCCGCGAGTGTTGAGCATCTTTCGTCCTTGCTGCGTTCCGAGAATCTGTTCCTCACAAAGTATCGGTCCAAGACGGCCCGGCAGTCCTCGCGAAAGCTCAAAACGGAAGAGCTCGCGGACTTCTGTCGCCAATTGGCCGCGATGCTTTCGGCTGGCATCATGCTCATCCGTGCCATGACCATCGTTTCGCAGCGCAACCTCAAACCACACATCAAAAAAATCTACCAGCAGCTCATCGACGATCTGCAACGCGGCTCAACCCTCTCCGAAGCGATGGCCAAGCGTGGCCGCGCCTTTCCTGAACTGCTCATCAGTATGATTCGCGCTGGCGAAAACACCGGTAGGCTCGACTCGACTGCCGAGAAGATGGCAAGCACCTACGACAAGGAACACCGCCTCAATGGTAAGATACGCGGCGCGATGGTCTACCCTGCGATCTTGCTCGTGCTGATCGTCGGTGTCGTGCTTATCCTGTTCACCTTCGTTCTGCCACAGTTCATGGGCATGTTTGAAGGCATGGAGCTGCCCCTGCCCACCAAGATAGCCATGGGCATCTCCGACTTCCTCATCTCCAAGGGCATCTTTTTGGCGATCGGTGTCGTCATCGCCGTCTCTGCGCTTATCTGGTTCTTCCGTCGGCCGGGGCCACGCAAGGCACTTGACCACTTCAAACTGCGCATCCCAAAGATCGGCAAACTGCTCAGGACCATCTATACCGCTCGGTTCGCACGGACGCTCGCGTCTTTGTACGTGAGTGGTATCCCGATGATCCAAGCCCTGGATATCGCACGCAGCACCATAGGGAACAAGTATATAGAATCTCAGTTCACCACCGTCATCGAGGGCCTCGGCAACGGACGCACCCTCTCACAATCGCTTTCTCAGGTGGATGGCTTTGAGCCCAAGCTGCATTCCACGGTGCTTATCGGAGAGGAGAGCGGCTCGCTTGAACAGATGCTCGAATCCATTGCGGACCAATACGAATATGACTCCGACATTGCGAGCCAGCAGCTGGTGACCGTCATCGAGCCGGTGATGATCATCATCATGGCGGGCGTCGTGCTCTTCGTCATGCTCTCAGTGATGATGCCGATCTACCAGATGTACTCCAATGTCGGCGAACAAGGGGGATTGTAATGAGCGTGTCACTGTATTGCTCGCCGACCAACCTGCGCCTGCTCGTAGGATCGGCGAGCACGAAGCAGGTGAAGATCGACCAATTTGTCGACACGCCTCTGCCCGAAAACGCGATGCTCAACGGCATTATCACCGGACAGGACGCGATGACGCGATTCCTGACCGAGACCAACGACCAGTATGGACCCTTCAGGCAGGATGCGGTGCTCTGCGTTGAGAGCAGCCTCATCCGTTCGCGTATCATCACCGTACCCAAGGTGCCCGACGCTCAGATGTTGCGTTTCGTGACCGAGGAATTGCAGTCATCTTCAGACAGCGAAGCCAGCGATGTCTTTGATTTCGCCACACTCGGTACTAATTTTACCAAGGGCGGCGTCGACGTATTGGGAATCGCCGCAGGACGTGCCCTGCTCGCGGCCTATATCGAGGTCTTCTCGGATGCGGGCTTTAAGATCAAACGCATCGATGTGGGCACGAACGCCCTCATCAAGCTCACAAGTCTCAGCCCACGCCTCACCGAGGAGAACAGTCTCCTCGCTCTCGTTGATGGTCAGGCACTCTTCCTGGCGCTTTTCAACCGAGGGCGCTTCATTCTCATGAAGAAGTATCGACTGATGCACCCCCTTGCCACCGAGGAAAGTTACCGTGAGCTGGGCAATCACATCTCAACCCTGGTTCAGTTCCAGAAGACCCAGGACTCGGAGAGCGACATTCAGTCAGTATACATAACCGGTGTTCCCGTCGATTCTGTTGCTCCCCTGAGTGCCACGGCAAGCTATCTGAGCATGCCGATCGCCTACCTCGACATCAGCGAGCGCCTCAAACTCGCCGGCAAGGCGCTCTTTGAGCAGAACACTTTTGATGCCTCTCGTTTCCTGTTCAACATCGGCACTCTGGTGGGGAGGTGAGCACGAGATGGCTCAGAAGAAAGATATTAACCTCTATCGAGTGATGACCACCAAGGGCAAGAAGGCCCCGGTTCTTCCCATCCTCGTAACCCTCCTCGTCATCGTTGCACTCGGTGCGGCGCTCTATTCGGGATTCCTCTACTTCTCGACGACGGCAGCCGATCTCACCGCCCAGCGCGATGAACTTGATCGTTACGTGCACAGTAGCCGCACTGGGGCCGCTTATCAGGAATCACAGAATTATCAGCAGTTGGCAAACAGCATGGCCGAGCTTGCAGGGAGTGTGAAGAACACTCTGGTAGCACTCTCGAGTTATCCCGATGTGAGCTATGAAACCTACACGAAAATCATGGAATTAGCTGGTTGGGATATTGTCATAACCGATCTGAGCTACGACCGACGCAGCGGGATCCTGAGTTTTTCTGTAAGCAGTGAGGGCGTGTCGAATCTCCCCAGATTCGTTGCGGCCCTACGGGCAACGGGTCTGTTCGCCGATATCCAGTATCGCGGCTACGTGAAGTCCACGTATAGCGAGATCATAAGTCAAAATACCACCGACGAAGGTCTCACGACGACAAACTACGCCATCGTTGCCGAATACGCATACTCGATACAGTGTCAGATCCTTACCCCGCAGGCACATCTGCCGGAGGTCGAAGGCGCTGACG
>JAIRXA010000080.1 GCA_031268525.1 Coriobacteriales bacterium
AGACAGAGGGGCCGCCCGCGTAGACAGGGAGGATTTTCGTACCCGAGCGGGCGGACAAAGTCCGCCCCTACGCCTGGCGGAACCTACGAGCACACGTGCTCATCGGGCGGACGAAGTCCGCCCCTACGCCTGGCGGAACCTGTGTCACAGAAACGTCCCCTGACACTCCCCGCCCCTACGCCTGGCGGAACCTGAAGAGCACGAAACGGCTGCCTTGAAGGCAGCCGTTTCTTCACCGCTCTCTCAAAGAGATCGACCGTCTCAACTACTCATCGGCGCTGACAGGCTCAAGCCCCTCGCCATCAATGTCCGTCACGCTCATGCCGATGGTCGAGAGCAACTCTTCAAATGCAGCAGCATCATTGAGCCCCGCACGCATGGTAAGTGAGGCGTTTATGGCGTCCTCATCGGGATCGACGCTGTAGCTCAGGGGCACCTCGCCGGTCATATACAGATCGCTGTCGGCGGGTGAATAGACCATCTCGAGCAGTTGGCTGACATCCGGTTCTTCGCTGGAGGAAGGATCGTTTAGGATGCGCAACAGGTCACGTTCTTCCAGCCCTGTCTTGAGTTCTTCAAGCGCCTTGGCGCCGATGCCTTCGATACGCAACAGTTCTTCTTCAGTTTTACCAATCAGGTCGGCTACTGTCTCAATGCCGACTTCGGAGAACTTGTTTGCCCACCGCTGAGAGACGCCGAGGTCGTCATAGATATAGAGCTTCGCCGCTTCAATCGGGATACTGCGACTACGCACGACATCGGGGATCGGACCACCGATGTAAGCTCCCAGACTGCTCGCCAGGTTGAGGTACTCCTCGCTATCCAGTGGCCATTCGGAAGGCTGCGGCAGCATCTCTTCAAGCTCGCGCAGGGCCACGGGCGCCCACTCGGGCAGCACCTCAGACTTGCCCCGTCGCGTGGTAAGCGGCTCACCCTGGTAGGTCAACTCAACCTCACGATAGGCTTTCAGGCCCGTGCCAGCCGGAATCGGCTTGCCGATAATGACGTTTTCCTTCAGCCCGAGCAGGTCGTCGGCCTTGCACTCGATGGCAGCGTCGGTGAGCACCTTCGTCGTTTCCTGAAAGGAGGCCGCCGACAACCAGGAGTCGGTCGCGAGCGAGGCTTTCGTGATGCCGAGCAGCAGCGGCGAACCAATCGGTGGTGTGCCGCCCTCCTCCACGATGCGCTTCGCTTCACGCTCAAACTCGTATTTGTCCACCTGCTTGCCAGGTAAATAGCCCGAATCGCAGGAGTCGGTCACGGCAATTTTGCGCAGCATCTGCCGCGCGATGACCTCGATGTGCTTGTCGTTGATGTCCACGCCCTGGCTGATATAGACGTCCTGAACCTGACTCACGATGTAACGTAGCGTGGTGTTAGGATCGGTCAGGCGCAGCAGGTCGTGGGGGTTGATGGAGCCCTTCGTAAGCTGTTGGCCCACCTCAACGGGTATGTTGTCCTCGATGCCGGGCATCAAAGACGCGCGCGCCGACACCTGATATTCCCGGAAGTTGCCTTCCTGGTCGCTGATGGTCAGCATGCGCTGATTGCGATCACCGGAGATCTGCAGGGTCCCCGCGATCTCGGCCAGTATCGCCTGGCCCTTGGGGCGACGCGCCTCAAAGAGCTCGGTGACACGCGGCAGACCATGGGTGATATCCTCGCCCGCAACGCCGCCGGTATGGAAGGTACGCATCGTGAGCTGGGTGCCCGGCTCACCGATAGACTGAGCGGCGATGATGCCGACTGCCGTACCGATATTGACGGGTCGCGAGGCCGCAAGGTCCCAGCCGTAACACTTTTGGCAGATACCGCGATGAGCATGGCAGGTCATGATGGTGCGAACCTTCGCGGTGGTCAGGCCTGCGTCGAGCAGCCGCTCGATGTCGGTGACCGAAGTGAAGTAGTCGTCCTTGTCGAGCAGAATCTCGCCGGTCTTTGGGTCAACACCGGGCTCCAGTAGACAGCGCCCGATGAGGTTGCGGTCGATATCGCCCTTGTTGTTGCGCAGGTTATGGATGACGCCATCGTCCGTGCCACAATCGACCTCACGCACGATGACATCTTGCGCGACATCTACGAGGCGGCGGGTGAGGTAGCCGGAGTCCGCCGTTCTGAGCGCGGTGTCGGCCAAGCCCTTGCGGGCGCCGTGTGTTGAGATGAAGTATTCGAGAACCGAGAGCCCCTCACGGAAGTTCGCCTTGATCGGGCGGTCGATAATTTCGCCCTTCGGGTCGGACATCAGGCCGCGCATACCAGCCAGCTGACGGATCTGCTTGATGTCGCCGCGAGCACCGGAGAAGGCCATCATGTAGATGGGGTTGAAGCGGTCGAAGTTATCGGCCATTGCAACGCCGACCTCCTCGTTTGCCTCATTCCAGATATCGACCACCTGACGGTGGCGCTCCTCGCCGCTCATCAGGCCGAGCTCATAGTCGGCATCAATGGTCGCGACCTTCTTATCGGCCGCAGCCAAGATAGCTTCCTTCTGCGGCGGGATCGTGGCGTCATAGACGCTGACCGTAACGCCAGCCAGTGTGGCAAAGTGGAAGCCGATGCGCTTCAGTCCGTCGAGAATATCGGGCATCTGCGAGACGAGGTAGCGATTCGTACAGTCCTCGACAAGACGCGCGACCTCCTTCTTGTTCATCGCAAAGTTGATGAACTCATGCTCGTCGGGCAGCACCCCATTGAAGATGATGCGACCCACCGAGGTCTCGATGCGCTCGCCAGCCCTGTGCTCTTCAAAGGTGTTGTAGGCAGTCGCCACAACCGTGTCGCGCGACAGACGCACCTGTATCCTTGCCTGCAAGTCTACGCCGGCACGAGCGTCGTAGGCGTTGAGCGCGTCCTTGAAGTTCATGAACGCACGACCCTCGCCAGGGAAGCTCTCTCGAATAGCCGTAAGATAGTAAAGACCTATGATCATGTCCTGCGTGGGCACCGCGAGCGGGCGGCCATGCGCTGGCGACTTGATGTTGTTGGCAGACAGCATGAGCACGCGCGCCTCAGCCTGAGCCTCGGAGGACAGGGGTACGTGAACGGCCATCTGGTCGCCGTCGAAGTCGGCGTTGAAGGCCGTGCAGACCAGTGGATGCAGGCGGATGGCCTTGCCTTCCACCAACACCGGCTCAAAGGCCTGAATGCCGAGGCGGTGCAGGGTTGGTGCGCGGTTGAGGAGCACGGGGTGCTCCGCGATGACTTCCTCCAAAACGTCCCAGACCGTGGTGGAAACCGCTCGATCGACAACCTTCTTCGCAGCCTTGACGTTGGGGCTGTGCTCCAGTTCCACAAGGCGTTTGACCACAAAAGGCTTGAAGAGTTCGAGAGCCATGATCTTGGGCAGACCGCACTGATAGATCTTGAGCTGCGGACCGACGACGATGACCGAACGACCGGAGTAGTCGACGCGCTTACCGAGCAGGTTCTGGCGGAAGCGACCCTGCTTGCCCTTGAGCATATCGGAGATCGACTTGAGCGGGCGATTGCCGGGACCCGTGACGGGGCGACCCCGCCTCCCGTTGTCGAACAGTGAATCCACGGCTTCCTGCAACATGCGCTTCTCGTTGTTGACGATGATCTCGGGCGCACCGAGATCGAGAAGGCGCTTGAGGCGGTTATTGCGATTGATGACGCGACGATAGAGATCATTGAGGTCGCTCGTTGCGAAGCGGCCGCCGTCGAGCTGCACCATCGGGCGCAGGTCGGGCGGGATGACAGGGATGACGTCGAGGATCATGTCCTCGGGGCGGTTGGAGCTCTTAATGAAGGCGTCAACGACCTTCAGGCGCTTGATCGCCTTGACGCGCTTCTGGCCCTTGCCTTCGGCGATGACGATACGCAGCTCCTCGGCGATTTCCTCAAGGTTCATCGCCTGCAACAGATCGCGTACAGCCTCAGCACCCACTCCACCATGGAAGTAATCGCTGTAGTTCAACTTCATCTCACGGTACAGGGCCTCGTCGGCAACAAGCTGCTTTTCGGAGAGTTTCATGAAGGCATCAAAAGCCTCGATACGCAGCTCCTTGCGCTCGACAAACTCCTCGCGCAGATCGACAATCTCCTCCTCGATCTGCTCAGGAGTCAGCCGCTCATCCTCCTCTATGTCGCCATAGTCCTCGTCGTTGGAAAACTCGGTGGAGAGGCGACGCGTCTGGTCGATGGCGCGCTCCAACTCGGCGTCGAGTTCCTCAAGATCGGCGGTTAACTCGTCGCGCAGGTCATCGGCATCGGCGTCACGTGCGTCCTCGTCGACCCAGGTGACGATCGAAGAGGCGAAATAGAGAACCTTCTCCAATTCCTTGGGCGGAATGTCGAGCAGATAGCCCAGACGCGAAGGTGAACCCTTGAAGTACCAGATATGACTGACAGGCGCAGCGAGTTCGATGTGGCCCATACGTTCGCGACGCACCTTGGCGCGCGTGACCTCAACGCCGCAACGCTCGCAGACGATACCCTTGAAACGAATACGCTTGTATTTGCCGCAGTTGCATTCCCAGTCCTTGGTTGGCCCAAAGATCTTCTCGCAGAACAGGCCGTCCCTCTCGGGCCTGAGGGTGCGGTAGTTGATGGTCTCGGGCTTCTTGACCTCACCGCGCGACCAGGAACGGATGCGCTCGGCGCTTGCAAGGCCGATGCGGAGCTGATCGAAGTTGTTGACGTCGAATTCGGTCGTCATGCTCACTCACCCTCCCCTTCATCGCTCGTAGGTGTTGTT
>JAIRXA010000116.1 GCA_031268525.1 Coriobacteriales bacterium
CCCCGGCCCCGGGCCGGGGCACGCCATGTGCCAGGGTACGAGTTGCCCGGCGTCCTCCCTCCCAAAATCGAACCGTCCCCTTTGGCATGCCGTCCCCCTGTCACATCTCCGGCAAGCACGAATTCTCCGAGCACCTTGCCATTGAAGCGATTGAAGAGCTCGATCTCGCTGTGCAGCTCAAGGATGCCCAAGCCCTCAAGTTCGTAGCCTTGCTCAGGGTTTGTTATGCTCTGCCCCAAAACCTCCAGCGCGTTGCCCGTGAACAGAAAGACCGTCCCGTTTGCGATGAGTTCGGCGATACGTTCGCGCCAGCGTATGAGCCGCTTGACGACCACGCGTTGGCTCTCCTCCGACATCGGGCCGAGGTAGATGAGATCGGGTATCTCCCGACCGAATAAGGGCTCGTCGTTAAGACTCGTGCGGATGAGCTCGGCCTCGGGCAGGCACAAGGTCAGATAGCGTAGGTTCTGTGTATCGCCAAAGAGGTTTGCGACTTCTGGATACAACATCTCAAAGCGCAGAGGTCGTTTGGGAGAGTTCGTCTCCTGCGTCACGATGGCCTCCTCTCGGGCCGTTCAGGTTGTTCAGGCTGCTCGCTTTGCTCGGGTCGCCCAGCCTGCCCAGCCTGCCCAGCCTGCCCGCTTCGCTCTGACAGTCGTTCGTGCAGTCTGGCGCGCACCGCCTGAGCGGTATCCACCGTATAGACGTCGTAGAGGATATAGACGGCGTCGATATCCTCCAGCTTCACGAGATCGGCGGTATCGGCCTCAAAACGTGTGCGGACCATACGCTCTCGGGGTACACCGGCGATGAGCAGGCGCAGGTACTGGTCAAAGCTCCGCACCCCGCCGATGACGAGTTGGGCGATGTCGGGATTATTCAGATACTCGTAGTCGCAGTCGTAGAGCCAGGTGATGTTCTCTGAGCCGCCGCGAGCGTCAAAGTAGTCGTCGAGATTTAATACGAGCGCCTTGCGGCCCGGCTGCCCGGCGATATAGTCAAAGGCGCGCGAACAGGCGATCGCGTTTTGACCCTTCGCCAGCTGCATGATGAGATCGATCCCCTCGACACTCTGAGCCTGATAGCGCGACTGGTCCAAAGCGACTTGGGAGAAGGCCGCCTGAAGCTGCTCGACACTCAGGCCTGCCTCGCGAAGCACCGCCAGAGCCGCGATCTGGTTGTAGACATTGAAGATGCTGTCGTTGAGTAGATGGAAGCGAGTTGTGCGTAGAGCGCGCTCGCCCGCGTAAGTGCAACACAGAACCGTCCCCTGTTGCGGATGTTGCGCCGTCCCCTGTTGCGCATCCGCAGCGGGCAGCTGAACCACCAGTTCCGCGCTTGTGGCTTCCATCGTCAGGGCCAGATAATCCGCCTCAGGCGAGCGGAAGTCGCAGGCGGGACAGAAGGCCGATCCGATGTGGTGGTAGCGCACGAAGGAGTAGGTGAGCGTTGAGCCGCAGACCGGGCAGACGACGATGTCGCAGCTCAGACTCTCAGTGCGCTGACTCTCGTCGGCCTGTGGAGCAACCCCGAAGAAAACTCGCTCGTTGCTCTGTGCGCCGAGTTGGGCTGTTATCAGATCGTCGGCATTGAGGATGAGGCGAGTGCTTGGCGGCAGGGCGCTGTCGACCACGTAAGCGATGTATTCGGGGTGTGCGTTGCGCCCCACCGAGTCGCGAAAGAGGTTCGTGACTACGAGAAAGTCGGGACGTACCGAGGGATAGATGAGGCGCGAGGAGCGTTCATCAATCTCCAGTATGGCGACCTCTGCTCGCGCGCGACCACCGAGCGTGGCGTCATTGAGCAGGCAGGAGGCCACACCAGCATTGAGGTTGGAGCCCTGTCGGTTGCTGACGACGCGCACTCCCAGCGCTTCGTACGCGTCGACGAGAATGTTCACGACCGTCGTTTTGCCGTTCGTGCCGGTGACCGCGATGACGAGCGGCGGCTTGCCGATACGCACGAGGAACTCCGGACAGATCGTCAGAGCAATGCGGCCGGGCAGTTGGGTGCCGCCACGTCGCAGGAGCCTGAGCGCCAGCATTGCTGCCTTGGCGATCAGCACTGCGAGGTAGAATCGAATACGCACGGCCCCGCTCCTCAATCGGTATCAGCTCAGGCCCAGTACCGCACGGGTGGAATCCCGCAGCACTTCCAGGCCTGCCAGCAGTTGTTCGGGCGGTATGACGAGTGAGGGCATGATCTTGACCACCGAGTCTTCGCGACCCGCCCGTTCGATGATCAGCCCACGCTCAAAGCATTCCCGGGTGATGCGTCCCGCGAGCTCGCCATCGTGCAGGTCAACGCCCCAGATCAGGCCGATGCCGCGCAGCTCGATGTCTTTGGCCAGTATGGCGATGTGCTCGGTGAGAAAGTCGTGCACGAGCTTCTCACGCTCACGTACGCCAGAGGCAATTATGCCGTCCGCGACAATCCTGCCATCCTCAATAAGGGAGCCCTCACAGGCCAGTTCGAGTGCGGCCTTGCCCGCGACCATCGCCAACTGATTACCTCTGAAGGTGCCATCGTGCTCGCCGGGCGCCCACACATCGATGGCAGGGTTGATGAGTGCCATCGAGAAGGGCAGGCCGTAGCCGCTGATCGACTTTGACAGGATGACGATGTCCGGCGCGATTCCCGCGCGCTCAAAGGAGAAGAAGGTGCCGGTGCGCAGACAGCCTACCTGAATGTCGTCGACCATCATCAGCAACTCATGGCGCGTGCACAGCTCGCGCAGCCCCCGCAGAAATTCGACGGAGAAGACGTTGATGCCGCCTTCGGCCTGCACGGTTTCCAGCACGACGGCAGCCGGTTTGTCGATGCCGGAGTGGTCGTCGGTCAGGGCGCGTTCCATAAAATCGAGCGTGTGCTCTTCGCCAAACTGATAGGGCGCCGGACAATGGGTCACATTACCGAGCGGCACGCCTGCCGCCTTGCGCTTCTTAGCCTCGCTGGTCAGGGCGAGCGAGCCGAGCGTGCTGCCGTGAAAGCAGCCGTTGAGCGCAAAGATATTGGTGCGACCGGTGTATTTGCGTGCGAGTTTGAGCCCCGCCTCCACCGCGTTGGTGCCGGTGGGCCCGGTGAACTGTATCTTATAGGCAAGCCCGCGCGGCTCGATGATCGTCTTTTCCAAACAGGAGATAAACTCCTCCTTGGCCACGGTGAACAGGTCGAGTCCGTGGACGACGCGGTCATCGGCAAGGTAGTCGAGCAGCCGCTGCTTGATGAAGTCGTTGTTGTGTCCGTAGTTCAGAGCACCCGCGCCGCAGAAGAAGTCGATGTACTCGCGGCCCTGCGTGCTGCGCATCACGGAGCCTTTGGCATAGTCGAAGACGACGGGGAAGCTGCGCGAGTAGCTCCGCACCTCGGATTCGTAACGTTCGAATGTGGTGGTGTCAGTGGTGTTCACGATCC
>JAIRXA010000149.1 GCA_031268525.1 Coriobacteriales bacterium
GTTGTGAGACTTCTTACTTTGTTCACCTACTCTGTTCAATGTTGCTACCTCCTGAATCGATGCGCGCCCAGGTCATGTCCTCTACCCTGCCGTACAAAGCATAGAATGCCCCCCCCCCCCCCACATTTTGTCAAGAGGGGGGTGTTGTTGGGTTGGAGTGGGCCAAGACTACAGGGATTCCTGCGGCAAAGGGGCCGTAGGCGATGCCTGCCCCACCGCTTTTGCAAAAAATCAGCCCTAAAAGTGAAAGGAAGAAACTTTCAGATCAAGTGTTGGAGCATAATGCGAAAATCGAAGAAAAGAGAGATGCGTACTCGAAAGATACGGCACAACTTGATAAAAGGGTAAAGCGGCTACGGCGCAAAGCGCAGAATGAAACCAATCTGCTCACACTCTTCGGCACGCTCTGTTTCGTTGGGCTGGCTATCTTCGGGATTCTTTTTCTTGCCTGTCTTCTCTTCGGATTAATTGCTAGCGCTCCTTTTCCCTATACGCATGAAACAGGTTTTATCTGTCTCGGGCTATTGATCGGTGCAATAGTGTTGTACGGTCTTGATGCCATGAGACGTAAAAGTCTCAGTATTCAGGCTTCGACAGATAACGACCAGCTAGAGCGAATCAAGACACAGATCGGTGATACAAGAAGCCTTGACCAAGAGCTCTGGGCATTTGATCAACGGTATTCCGATAAGGGCAATTATTGGGTACGAGATTGACGTTAGTAGCGATTTGAGGGGGCATGAGGCCGACCTCCAAAAATAGCTACTTTAAGCGACAATTTATCTACCAGTCAGTTTGTATTTAGCAGTAAAAGTTAAAGGCATTTAACCCGCTACTAACGTCAATCTCGTACATTACAAGGCCTTTTTCGAGAAAAAAGTTAAAAGTGCGGCAAGGCAAAAACGTCTATTCGCTTTTTTGCCTTGCGTTCGTATGTGGAGACGTAGGTGCGGCCATGCAGGTTCCGCAAGGTGTAGGGGCATGCAAGACAAAAGGGGACGGTCAACCTATCTTCTTTTCGCACTCATGCGGGCAAGCTCGCAGATCGCTCTAGACCATACGCCAGCGAGTGAGGCGGCGCTCCAACACATCGAATGCCTCATAGAGTACGACACCGAGCAGGGCCATCGCGATGATACCGGCAAACATCCGCGGATAGTTGATCATCGCCCAGCTATCGACGATAAAGTACCCCAGACCCGTGGAGCCGGCAATAGCCTCCGCAAAGAAGAGGATCGCCACCGCCGTGCCTGAACTGATACGCAGCGCCGTGAACAACTCGGGCAGGGAGGCGGGCACGACCACGTGCGTAAAGACGTCGAGCCTCGAGGCGCCGAGTGAACGGATAGAGAGAACCGCTCCCTCCGGTACGGCCTTGGCGGCATCGCGCACCGTTACCGAAACCTGAAAGAAGATGGTCAGGGCGATGAGTACGATCTTGGGAGCGTCAGCCAGTCCAAGCAAGACGAGCAGGACAGGCAGCAGCACGATCTTGGGAATCGGGTAGAGGATGTAGAGCAGCGGTGCGAACAGCGTGTCAAGACGCGGCGAACGACCGATGGCCAGCCCAAGCGGCATGGCAAGGACGGTACCGATAGCCATCGCGACGAGCACGCGATAGAGGCTTATGAGGAAGTCGGGCGCAAGCTGAGAGGCGTATCGTACA
This sequence comes from Coriobacteriales bacterium, assembly GCA_031268525.1. Lineage (GTDB taxonomy): Bacteria > Actinomycetota > Coriobacteriia > Coriobacteriales > UBA8131 > JAIRXA01. Next base: position 1,667 of record JAIRXA010000149.1, read on the forward strand.
AGCATCGGGAAGGTCGCCAGCGGTGTAGGGAGCGCCGGGGAGTCGATAAGCAGAGCTGCCAGTTGCCAAAACAGCAGGATAACGAGGATCGAGGCAAGGTAGCCGAGAAGTTTACGCATGGGAAGTTCCTGCGTGCGGCTCGTCTTCACTTCGAGGCGCTTCTTCAGCCTGAAGCGCTCCCCCGTCCTGATGCGGTTTGCCCTGCACGCCCAGCGCTTCCCCACCCTGAGGCGGTTTTCCTCCCTGAAGCGCTCCCCCGCTGTCCACCCTGCTCTCAGCTTCCCCCAAAGCCTCGCGTACGGCGCGGCAGGTCGCAAAGAACTCTGAGGTACTGCGGTAATCCACCACCCCCATGTTTGGATTGTCGATCAGCGCTGCTACCAAACCGGGTCGCGGGGCCATGACCGCGATATGTCGACCGAGGAAGACTGCTTCCTCGATCGAGTGGGTCACGAGTACCTGCGCATATCCACGTTCCCGCCACAGCGCCAACAGCAAATCCTGCAGACCCTCCCGAAGCAGGGCGTCAACGGCGCTCAGCGGCTCGTCCATCAACAGAAGATCGACCTCGAGAGCCAGCACGCGCGCCAAAGCGAGGCGCTGGCGCATCCCGCCGGAGAGCTCGCCGGGATAGTTGCGTGCAAAGTCGGCAAGCCCCACCTGCTCCAAGGTGCGCCGGGTGCGCTCCTCGCGATCTGCGCGCGGCAGGTGACGGATGCGCAAACCGAGCTCCGCGTTGGCAAAGACGGTTTTCCAGGGCAGCAGGCCAAAGTCCTGCAGGATCAGTCCTGTGGCAAAACGCGGCTTTGCGAGCGGTCGACCAGCAACCCTGACAGATCCGCCGGTCGGAACAAGCAGACCAGCTGCCAGCAGCAGTGCCGTGGACTTACCACAGCCCGAGGGCCCGATCAAAGCCAGCGGCTCACCGGCCTCAACCGTCAGGGTCAAACCAGCGAGCGCCTCGACATCTCCGGAACTCCCGTGGTAGGTATGCTTGATATCCTCAAAAGATAACATGCTGCTTAGAATCAGTCAGTCTGCGCCTCAGCCAAAAAATCCCCCGGTCACCGGGTCATAGCCCATACGCTCTTCCAGATATCCCTTCTCAAACATCCATTCCAAAACAGGCTCGACCATGTCGGAGGTGGGCTTGCCCACCGTCGGGTAGGTGGGGACGGGGTAGCTGTCCGCGATCTCGGCGGGCAGTGAGGTCTTCTCTACCAGCAGCGCGCGAAAACTCTCGGGATCAGCATTGATCTTGGTAACTTGCTCGTTCCAAGCCATACGCAGGCGCTCAAAAATTGCCTGCCCCGCAGCGCTCTGGGCGAGATCGAGACGCGCGACCATCACGGACTGGGAGTAATTGGGGCCCGTGGTATCGTCAGCAATGACCACCATACCCTGTTGCTCGCCGAGATAGAGCAGAGAACCGGGTAGCATCGCAGCGGCAACCTGATTGCCGGTCACCATCTGGTAGCGCACCGGAACCTTCTTGACCTCCTCGGTCAGTATCTGGTCGGCGGGCACCTGAGCGTCGCTCAACATCTCGTCCATGACGTATTCGAGCATGGTACCGGAGGCCACAGCGATGGGTTGCCCCGCCAGATCGGTCAGCGAGCTGTAGCCACTGTCCGGGTTGGTCAGGATGCCAAAGCGACCCTGATCGGCTGTTGCGCCGAGTGTTACCCACTCCAAGGTAAGCGGCGTTCCGCCCTTGGTGAGGTTGGCTGCGACAACAATATCGGTCATGGCAAAGTCCACCTCACCAGCCGTAAGCGCCGCAGACAGCTCCTGAGCCGACTGAAAGACCTGTATGTCGGCGTGGATCCTCTCATCGGAGAGGATGCCGTCAGCCTCGGCAGCCCAGATAGGCAGGAAATCCTCGGTGGCAAGGGTCCCAATGGTCACGCTGCTCGTACCGTCAAGGGCAACCCCCGTATTGGTGAGATCCCCCTCATCTGAAGCAGTGGAAGTGCCACAGGCGACCAGAGCCGCCAGCATGATCAGGCAGAAGCTTGTGATGCCACGTAAGGCAAAGCGTCGCACATGCATACTCTCTCCTCATCCTGGTTTACGATAGGGCTATTATAACCCGCAAACCGCGCCCAGAAAGTTCACTGACGAAAGAGATTCTGCTGAAAATACAGCGTACGCGGCGACGCGACACCGATAGGATGGCTCAGTTTGACGCAAAATTAGGTGTCAGGGGACGTTTCGGTGACACCCCCGACTGGGGTGTGTCACAAAAACGTCCCCTGACACCCCCTGTCACCCCCTAAATCGCTATCTCACCACTTTCGAAGGTGCGGATGCGTACGACTTCCTCAACGGGCAGCACGAATATCTTGCCGTCGCCAACGTCTCCGGTCTGAGCGGTGGCCACGATCAGTTTGATCAGTTCGTCGACGCGATCATCGGTGGTGACGATCTCGAATTTCACTTTGGGCAGGGTGTTGATAATGACCTCACTGCCTCGATAAAATTCCTTCCAACCGTGCTGATTGCCACAGCCGTGCACCTCAGAAATCGACATCCCCTTGAGCTCAATCCCAAACAGGGCTTCCTTGAGCGGCTCGAGTTTCGCCGGACGGACAATTGCTTCGATCTTCTTCATGGCTTCTCTCCCCTTCTTTCTCTAATCGAGGCCGTTGTAGGCCGGGTAGGCGGACTCGCCGTGGGCAATCGTGTCAAGACCCGCGTTTTCCTCGGCAGTCGAAACCCTGAGGCTGCCCTTGAAGATCAGCTTTACAAGAAATCCGATGAGCGTGGCGGCGACAGCAACAAAAATGAGGGTGACGGCGATACCGAGCACCTGCGAAACGAGCAGCGAGGGATCGCCCGTGTAGAACAGGCCGCCCTTATCGGTCCAGCTCAACTCCGGCACGCAGAACAATCCCGTGAGGATACCGCCGGTGATGCCGCCAACAGCGTGACAGCCAAAGGCGTCCAGCGCGTCGTCGTAGCCAATTTTGCCTTTGAGGAAGGAAATCGCAAAGTAGCAGATGGGCGAAACGACAACGCCAAGGATGATAGCGGCCCAGGGCTCAACGAAACCGGCGGCGGGCGTGATGACAACCAGCCCGGCGACCAGACCGGTCGCGGCGCCAACAAGGGTGGGTTTACCGGTTTTGATACGTTCGACGATGGTCCAAGACAGGAGCGCGGCGGCGCTTGCAGCCAAGGTGTTGACGACGGCCAGAGCAGCGACACCATCGGCAGCGAAGGCCGATCCGCCGTTGAAACCAAACCAACCAAACCACAGCAGAGTGGCGCCGAGCACAACGAAGGGAACGTTGTGCGGACGGTAGCTCATCATGCCGTAGCCCTTGCGGCGGCCAAGTATCAGGCAAAGCACAAGACCCGTAAGACCCGAAGAAATGTGGACGACGTCGCCACCAGCAAAGTCCAGCGCGCCGATCGTATCGCCGATCAGACTGCCGTCGCCTCCCCAGACCATGTGCGCCAGCGGCGCGTACACCACGAGTACCCAGATCGTAATGAAGAGCACGACTGCCCCAAACTTCATGCGTCCCGCAACTGAACCGGTGATGATCGCGGTGGTGATCATCGCAAAGGCTGCCTGATAGGCAACGTCGATGAGCGCTGGGTAGCTGCCACTTTCGGGATCGGCGGCCTCTAGAAACATACTTTGGACATCTCCGGCTCTCCCGAACCCATCAAATCCTCCGAAGAAGGGGATTGAACCGTCGCCACCATACGCGAAGGAATGTCCCACAAGAACCCAAAGTACCCCGACAACACCCAAGACGATGACCGACATGAACATGGTGTTCACGACGTTTTTCCGGCGAGCCAGCCCGCCGTAAAAAAATGCCAGTCCCGGAGTCATCAAAAGTACCAAGAAGACGCAGATGAGCATGAATGCAGTGTGCCCCGTGTCGAGTACCATAATCCTCCAGCTCCTCCCTAGTCATGGCGACCCCATGGCCGCTCGCTTATCACTATGGAGGGAAGGATGGTGACGCGACAAGGCAAAACGGCGACTGTTTACACCGTCGAACACCGCTGGTAACACGGCGGAAACATGCAACCGCTCACCGGCGTGTGAGCGGCACGTGGGTCGGAGACGTGTTCGTTTAGTGGGCCAAGACGTACGCGCTCAGTGGGTTGGCGAAGATGTGCGCTCAGTGGGCCAGAGCCCAGTTGGGGCCCGTCGTTACATCGACAGTGAGGGGCACTTTGAGCTCGACGACCTGCTCCATGGCTTCCCTGACCATCACAGAAAGGCGCTCTACCTCATCGGCCGCACAGTTGAAGTCCAGTTCGTCATGGATCTGCAAGATCATCTGTGAGATGAAGCCCTCGGCATCAAGACGGCGCTGCACCTCGACCATCGCCAGCTTGATGATGTCGGCGGCGGAGCCCTGCATCGGATGGTTCATTGCCGTGCGCTCACCGAAGGCGCGCAGATTGGCGTTGGAGGAATGCATCTCGCGGATATGGCGTTTGCGTCCGAACAAGGTGATGGCCCAGCCCGTGGCTTTGGCCTGCTCAACCACCTCGTCGAGATAGTCGCGTACCCGAGGGAAGGTCACGAAGTAGCGTTTGATCATATCGCGCGCCTCATCCATCCCCACCCCGAGCGACTGAGCCAGCCCGAAGGCCTGCTGACCATAGACGATGCCAAAGTTCACGCTCTTTGCCCGACCACGCAGCTGTGGTGTTATCTCGCTCAGCGGCAGCCCAAAGACACGCGCCGCTGTTTCCGCATGAAAATCCTCGCCCTCCCGGAAGGCCTCTATCAGACCCTCGTCGCCCGAGAGGTGCGCAAGCAGCCGTAACTCGATCTGCGAGTAATCTGCTGATAGAAAGATAGCTTGCTCACATTCGAGTGATTTTGCGTCGGGGATGAAGGCTGCCCGTATCTGACGACCCAGGTCGGTGCGCACGGGGATGTTTTGGAGATTGGGGTCGGAGGAGGACAGGCGTCCGGTCGCAGCCACCGTTTGATTAAAGGAAGTGTGGATATGCCCGTCACTGGCGATCAGCCGCGGCAGAGCGTCAAGATAGGTGGATTTGAGCTTGGCAAGCTCGCGGTATTCGAGCATGATGCCCGGCAGGGGATGCATATCTTTGAGGCCAGAGAGCACCTTGGCATCGGTGGAATAGCCACTGCGGGTCTTCTTGGCTGTGGGCAGTTGGAGCTTCTCAAACAGGATATGTCCCAGCTGTTTGGGCGAATCGAGATTAAAGTCCTCTCCCGCCTGATAAAGCGCCTTGCTCCGCAGATCCTCAATGGTCGCCGTGAGCTCAGTGTTGAGAGTCCCGAGAGCCTGCGGATCAACCCTGACCCCCCAACGCTCCATGAGCAGCAGAACCGGTACGAGCGGCATCTCGATACGCCTGAAGCATTCCAGCGAACCATCCGCTTCCAGGCGCGCATGCAACAGAGGGTAGAGAGCAAGCAGTGTCTGGGCGATACGCGCGCAACGAGCGGATGCCTCCTCATCATCAGGCGCAGGTGGCTCCTGTGGCAGGAAAGCCTCGATCAGGTCCTCCGGCTGATGGTAGCCCCGCGCGGAATCCAGAAGATAAGCGGCCAGATGACAGTCAAAAAGGCGCGTGGGATCGAGATGCGCAAAGTCGATCAGCGCGGGCCTGTCGTTGTGAGCGGGTAGGAGTTCGGCCAGCGAGGCCTTGAGATCGTGTCCAACCAAGACGACGTCGGAAGCGACCAGACGAGCCAACTCGGTGGCAATATCCTCGTCGTCAAACTGCGCAAGCCCCTCTGGGGAGGCAACGCAGAGAATCCGCGAAGCGGAGAACAGCGTGGAGTCCCTATTCTCAGCGATGAAGACAGCACAGGCCGCAGGAAGGGACCTTGAGAGCGAGAGGTACGTTTCGCCGCTTGACGCAAGGGGAACAGGCGGTATGGTCGTCTGGGTCGTCTCCGATACGCCCAACGCCCCAGCCCCCACTCCCATCACCTGAGTCGCTCCCGGAGCTCCCGGAGCCCCCGTCATCTGGGTCGCCCCCATAGCCCCCGGAGCCCCCGTCGTCGGGACCTGAGCTCCCACCAGCGACAAAACCTTCTTGAGCTGGGAGGTCAGCGCAAAGGTACGGAAGGTAGCACTCACCGTCTCGGGGTCGTAGGTGGGAAAGCGCACTGAAGCGAGGTCACACTCCAGCGGCACATCGCAGCGAATGGTCGCAACCTCACGGGAAGCGCGGGCCTTGTCCACGTTTTCTCGGATGCTCTCGCCGAGCTTGCCCTTGATGTCGGCGCCGTGTGCGAGAACCCCCTCCAAAGAACCGTATTCCTGCAAAAGCACGCTTGCCTTCTTCGGCCCAACGCCCGGAACGCCAGGGATATTATCGGAGCTGTCGCCCATCAGGCCGAGGAAATCCGGCACCTGTTCGGGGGTGACACCCCACTTCTCAAAAACGCCGGGCGGGTCGTAGACGATAACATCTGACATGCCCTGTCTGGTGTTTATGACCTGAACCTCGTCGGTCACGAGCTGGAGCGCATCCTTGTCACCGGTGACCAGCAAGGCATGGATTCCCTCGGTCGCAGCCCGGCTGGCAAGCGTGCCCAAAATATCGTCGCCCTCCCAACCTTCAAGCTCAACCACGGGGATACTCAGCGCCCCGAGAATTTCCTTGATCATGGGGAATTGCTGTTTGAGCTCGGGGTCAGTGGGGGGCCGATGGGCCTTATACTGCTCGATCGCCTTCAGGCGAAAGGCAGGAATACCGTGGTCAAAGGCCGCGATGATGCCGTCGGGTGTAAAGTCCTCGGCGAGTTTGAGCAGCATCGAGAGAAAGCCAAAGCAGGCGTTCGTCGGACGTCCGTCCGGCGCGGTCATGTAGGAAGGCACTGCATGGAAGGCCCGATGCATCAGGGAGTTCCCGTCGATGACGGCAAGGGTGCGCTTGGAGAACCGCGAGGGTTGTTGTTCGCTCATTGAGCCAGAATATCACATACTCCAAAGGTATCCCACGCCGCGCACGGTCTCCAAATGGCCGGCGAGGTCAGGGCCGAGTTTGGAGCGGACTCGGCGGACATGCACATCGACGGTTCGCGAGCCACCGTAGTAGTCAAAGCCCCAGACCCGTCGCAGCAGGGCATCGCGCGAGTAGGTGCGCCCCGGGTGTGTAATCAAAAAGGCCAGCAGGGCGTATTCGAGATAGGTCAGATCGAGCGTGACGCCGTCAACCTTCACCTGATAGGTTGCGAGATTAAGCGTCAACGAGCCCATACGCACGAAGTCGGCGCTGCCCGCTTCCTCCCCCGGCCACAGCAGCTGATGCAGGCGTACCTGATACTCGATGTCGGGCGCACCGCGAAGAACGAAGTCGTGCTGGAGGCGAACGGGCAGGTGCAGGTCGGACAGCATCTCCGGAGAAACGATGATGAGTAGTGAGGGGGCACCGTCTTCGAGAAGCGCTTCCTCGATACGACCGATCTCGGCCAGCGTGTCGCGATCACCATCGAGCACGATCAGGTCGAAGTCGAGATCGCCCGATTCCTTGAGAGCGGTGAGTACCAAAGTCGTGACATACCGTACCTCGGTGTCCATGCCAACAAAGAGGTCTTTGAGTTTATGCGCCAGTTCTGTTTGTCTGGTGGCGACGAGTACCTTACGCCGATGCATCGTATACTCCCTTGATTGTTCCCGGGAAGTGTAACATAGTGGCATCATAGTGGCATCGTGCGCGAAGCAGAGCACGAAAGGCGTGCGCAGGGTCGCAAAGGGTTATGCGAGGCTTGTGAGGGGTCGGCGACGAACATCTGAGGGGTCAGCGACGAACATCTCGCCGAGATTTAATCTACTCGAAACAATTATGGCGTAGGCTGGTAAGATACGGGTTACCGCAAGCTTGTTGACAGTGCACGGCAGGTGGCGGGTGAAGCGCTGGGTATCGGAAAAGGAGAGCAGCGGATGTCGCAGACTACAGAGTTATATGGAGAGTTGGTCTTCAACGACCACGTCATGCAGGAGCACTTGCCCAGGGCAACCTACAAGCTGCTCTCTCAGACCATCAAGGAGAGCAAGCCGCTTGATATCGAGATCGCTAACGTCGTGGCACACGCCATGAAGGAGTGGGCGATCGGGAAGGGTGCGACCCATTACACACACTGGTTCCAGCCCCTGACCGGCATCACCTCGGAAAAGCACGACGCCTTCATCGAGCCCCAATCCAACGGATCCGTATTGTTGAGTTTCTCGGGCAAGGAGCTGATCCAGGGCGAGCCGGACGCTTCAAGCTTCCCTTCGGGGGGTCTCCGCGCCACCTTTGAGGCACGCGGCTACACAGCCTGGGACCCAACGAGCTATGCCTTCATCAAAGACGGAGTGCTTTGCATCCCGACCGCCTTTATCAGTTATACCGGCGAAGCCCTCGACAAGAAGACCCCGCTCCTGCGCTCGATGACGGCTATCAGCGAGGCCGCCAAACGAGTGCTGGCCCTGTTTGGTAAGGAAGCGACCCAGATCGCCACCACCGTCGGCCCGGAACAGGAATACTTCCTCGTCAAGGAGGAAGACTATGCCGAGCGACTCGACCTGATACTCACCGGTCGTACCCTCTTTGGCCAGGCCCCCTGCAAGGGCCAGGAGCTTGAGGAGCATTACTTTGGTGCGATTCGACCTACGGTGAATCGTTTTATGGCGGAGCTGGATGCCGAGCTGTGGAAGCTGGGAATACCCGCAAAGACCAAGCACAACGAGGTTGCCCCGGCACAACACGAACTGGCACCTGTCTTCCTGACAACCAACGCCGCCATCGACGCCAATCTCCTGACCATGGAACTCATGCGCAAACTCGCCTCGCATCATGGACTGGTCTGTTTGCAACACGAGAAGCCCTTTGAGGGTATCAACGGTTCTGGCAAACACAATAACTGGTCGATCGCGGCCGATGGAACCAACCTGCTCGACCCCGGCAAGACTCCCTTTGAGAGTCTTCAGTTCCTCGTTTTTCTCACTGCCGTCATCAAGGCCGTTGACGAGTACCAGGGGCTGCTGCGTATGAGCGTGGCTTCGGCAGGCAACGACCATCGTCTGGGCGCCAACGAAGCCCCACCGGCGATCATCTCCATATTTTTGGGCGATGAACTGGAGGCTGTCGTACGCGCCATCATCAACAGCGAACTCCATGAGTCCGCGGGCGACGTGATGATGAATCTCGGCGTGCCGGTACTGCCGACCTTCATCAAAGATAACACCGACCGCAATCGCACCTCCCCCTTTGCCTTTACCGGCAATAAGTTTGAGTTCCGCATGCCGGGCTCCGAGGTCAATCTGAGTGACGCAAACATGGTGCTGAACACCATTGTCGCCAAGTCTCTGACCGATTTTGCCGAGGCTGTCGAGGGCGCTTCAGACTTTGAGAAAGCGACGCGTGCCTACCTTAAAACCGTGCTGACCGAACATGAACGAATCATCTTCAATGGCGATAACTACAGCGATCAATGGCCCATCGAGGCGGATCGCCGCGGTCTGCTCAACCTCAAAAGCACGCCCGACTGCCTGTCACAATTTATCGCTCCAGCCAGCGTCGAGCTGTTCGAGAGGTTCAAGGTGCTCTCGCTGGCGGAGGTTGAAAGCCGCTACGAGGTCAAGCTTGAACACTATTCCAAGAAGGTCAACATCGAGGCTCTGACCACCATACGCATGGCGCACGCGCGCTTCCTGCCAGCGATCATCGAGTATTCCTCGGTCGTTGCCGATGCCATCGCCTCCAAGAAAGCCGTGAGCGAGACGCTGGACACCTCTGCAGAAGAAGACCTGCTCACCAAACTGACGAAGGGCATCAACACCATCAGTGCGGCTGTCGCTGTCTTGGAAAACTCCCTTGCAGAAGCTGCGGCTGTTGAGGACTCGCTACAAAACGCCAGGGCCTATCTAAGCAAAGTCATTCCGGCTATGGATGCCGTGCGCAGCGCCGTTGACGAGCAGGAGGTTATCGTCGGGCACGACTACTGGCCGGTGCCTTCCTATAACCATATGCTCTTCTACACCTGATTCGGGTTTGAGCCCCATCCACAGGCAAACTTGCGAGAAACACGGTTGGCGCGAAGCCCCCTGCGTGAAAGCGAAGCCTGTCGCCCTCTGACGCGAGCCTCTAACGCGACGTGTCGCTTGGGAAGAACAGCGCCACGGTGCCGGGGCCGGCATGAGCACCGATCACCGGATCGAGATCGTTGACGACGAAATCGGTCACCCCGTGGTTCTCGCGAA
>JAIRXA010000177.1 GCA_031268525.1 Coriobacteriales bacterium
TGTCACCAAACAAAGGATCAGATGGGCACCCGGGCACATCTTTGTTTGGTGAAGAAATCATAACACGAGCGTTAATCGGGGACTACTTCTCTATCCGCACGGTGGGTGACTATCAGAAATTTGAATAAATGTAAACAAGCGTGAAAAGACTTGAAAAAACTTGAAAAGATGTGAAAGAATGTGAAAAGACTTGAAAGAAACGCCGTGTCCTGAATGGAGCTTTGCGATGCAGCCGAATCCCTTTACGCCTGTGTTTGGTAATGAACCTTTGGTTTTGGCGGGTCGTGAAACCTTGATTAATGATGTTCTTGGAGGATTGGAAAATGGTCCAGGCGACCCGAACAGAGTAACGGTTCTCACTGGCCCACGGGGCAGCGGCAAAACTGTTCTCTTGAGCAGGATCGCCTCTGAGGCACAGGGAATGGGCTGGATAGCAGTTGATGTCCTTGCGGCAAACGGGATGCTTGAAGAAATCATAGATCAGTTGGAACGGAAAGCCGCAGAGTTCCTCCCCAAAAAGAGAAAAAGTCGCCTTACGAGTGTGCAGGTATCGGGGATAGGTGCAACCCGGGAGTTCCTCTCAGACGACAAACCCGGATGGCGCACACAGATGGACAATTATCTCGACCTCCTCGCCGAATATGATGTTGGTCTACTTTTCACGATCGATGAGATCAGGGCGGATATCAGGGACCTTGTGACCTTTGTTTCGGTGTTCCAACTATTCATCCGTGACAGGCGAAACGTCGCTCTGCTGATGGCTGGTCTTCCACATGAGGTCTTACCGATGTATCAGGACCGACAGATCTCCTTTGTCAGAAGGGCATTTTTACGCAAGCTTGAACCTGTGGAAATGCCCGAAGTCAGGATCGCCATGAAAAAGACCATAGAACTGGCGGGCAGGAGAATCGAGCCTGCGGCTCTGGAGAAATCGGCCGAGAGCACCATGGGACTGCCATTCATGATCCAGCTGGTTGGTTATCGTATGTTTAATCAATCGCAGAAGACAACGATTACCCTTGAAGATGCTCAGGCAGGAATCAAAGATGCAGGGGAGGATATGGAGCACATGATTCTCGATGCAACACTGCATGAGTCGACCCCAACAGAGAAGCGTTTCCTGCTGGCGATGTTGCCAGATGAGGAGGAGAGTAAGGTTGGGGATATTGCGAAACGTATGGGGAGCAGCCTTTCGTCAACAAGTCATTACAAGAGAAGACTGGTTGACCGGGGAGTCCTCTACGACGCCGGTCGAGGTCTTGTTGCTTTCAGTATGCCCATGCTGAAGGCTTTACTCATTGAGCGTTATGGCAGAAGCGTGGAGAGATAAAAGACAAAAAGGCGAACGTCCACTTTTGTCTTACACTTTTTGTCTTGCGTCCGGGTGTCACCCTTTCTTACGCTGACCCTTACCCGCTCAGGAAGCCACTCGGAACTTGAGCTTTAGGACGACTGCCAATACATTTCGACGCTACATTTCTTTGCTGGTCGCTATGCTGTTGTGTGCCTTGCGGAACCTGTTGGTTTGCCTGCACTCGTGGCCGTTCGCCCTCTGGAAGACATTTTCGCAGATAAATCTCTTGCATAGAGGGCATGGACGGCGGTGTGGGCGATGGCGTCTGGGCTGATGATGCTTATGTCGCTCCAAACGGGAGCGAAGCGTGCAAGCGCCAGGCTGGCCAGTTGGTCGCGGACAACGATCAGGGCATGGGAGCAGGCGGGAGAGGGGCCGCCATCGAGTAGGCGCACTGCCGAGGTGAAGCCCCCTTCGTGCAGAAGTTCGAGTCGCCCCAGTTCGTCAACGACCAGCAGTCCAGGCCGTGCCTGTGTATCGTCATCGGCTTGTATGCCGATGTCATGCCGTGCGTCACCGTCATTGCTGGACTGTATGCCCATGCCTGCCCGTCCTGGCATGTGCGTCGCCAGCTTGTCGAAGTGTGCGTTCACCGCCATGATGGCTTCGTCACGGATCGCCCAACCGAGTTGGGCACGATCTGCCTGTCCCGTTGTTGCCGCCTGCTCTGGCGCTCCAACTGCGATCGTCGTTCCCACGGGTGCGCTTTCAGCAAGGTCGCGGCGCAAGGCGAAGGGAAAGCGTTCGCCCGAAGGCAGTAAGACGGTCTCGATTCCGAGCTTCTCAAAGGTCGGGGCGCTGTCATCCGCCGTTCTTGCCTCCATGCCGTTTGCATCATCGTTCGCGAAGTGTCTGCGCCAGATGCCGGGGGAGAGCACGCCTCGGCAGATGATACCCCGACCCATCAGCTCCTCACACAGTATTGTGAGCCAGCGGGTCTTGCCAATCTGTATGTCCCCGGTCAGGATGAACAGCATGTTCCTCAGTATACGCTCTTCCTATCAACAGCAAAGTATTGTTGCCGGAGGAGACAGGGGAAGTAGATAAAAGGAGGATCGTTCCTTTGGGAAAGGACTCAAGCCAGAAGACTTCAGCATCGGCGCCTCCTTGGCTTACGTCCCCCTTGTTTGGTAGACGGTCTGTCAGTCCAACAGAAACTCGACGCCACTAATCTCAGTATAGCCGCAAGCCTGCGCTGGGCAGGCCTGCATACATGCGGAGCAGGCCATGCAGTACAGCGTCTCAACGACTATCCTACGTTGAGGCTCTGGTGCTTTTTCCGTTGCTGCTGCTATTGTTGCTGCTGCTGTTATCGTTGCTGCATCCTTCAAAGCTTCCGCTTCAGCTGCCGCCGAAGCCCCAGCCTCAGACTCAGCCTCCGGCTGGATATTCACAAAGTGGCGAGCGTGAACAGGGCAGGCGTCAACGCAAGTACCACATCGCGTGCAGCGTTTTGGATCTATTGTCGAGACCGTCAGTACCACGTCGTCAGCGTGCTCAGGGTTTCGTCCGAGAGACTCGACCAACATATAGCGCACAGGAGTAGTCATTGGCGAAGGGACATCTTTTTCTGCCGCCTTGTTGGCCGCCCAGAGTTTCGTGCGCTCAAAGCCTAAGCTGCGTACTCGCTGGCGTCGCGTTTCGTCCAGAGCTCTGTTGCCTGTTCGGGCGCTCTCATCCCAGGAAGCCTTGAGTTCATCCATAAAACCGGTGAACATGCCGCGGCGATCGACCCGAACCTCGCCTGTCAGATAAGCGCGAACATCAGCCTTACGGGCTTGGGGCAACTCACGGGCCTCCATGATCAAGCCGACCTGCTGCCCAGTCCAACGCTCCGCGGTCGCAATCGCTGTGCTGAAGGTTTCCTCGATGGTGCCGAGGGCGTTCACTGGACAAGCGGTGCATTGCTCTGGCGGCAGATAGACAAGTAATTCGGAAAGGCGGGCAACCCCGATTTCATTGAGCGCAGAAAACCAGATTTCAGGGCCAAGCATACCAAGACAGGGGATTATGGAGAGGTGCTCGCTGGCCACTGCCTGGTCAATCAGTTCAAGCTCCTGTTCGGCATGCGCAGGTCCGGTCGTCTCCAAGTCTAACTCGGGCTCGATCACCTCCACCTCCAGGTCCTGCTCGGCATGCTCGGGCTCGACCGTCTCCAGCTCAAGTCTGAGCAGCGCGCTGGTGCGCTCGCAGGTGATGGCCAGACGCTCAACTCGCAAAGCTGCCTGTAGGATCAGTCGGTTGATCTGCTGGATGGTTCGAGCTGAGCCAGCTAAAGCGTTCACAGGGCAGGCGCTCACACAGACTCCACATTTCAGGCAACTGGTCGTGGGATGCGGCCGTGCGCTCATTTCGCCATCCAAGGCATGAACTGGGCAGACCTTGAGGCAGATGTCGCAGGTCGTCGGCTTTTTGGCAGTGCGCAGGCAGTGGCTTGTAAGCGCCATCAATCGGCCAAGGCCAAAATCGCTGACACCGGGATTACAGCACCTGATGATTTCGGGAGTGATTTCGGGAGTGAGTGTCTGTGTATTCATACCAGACAGTATAATTCAGCCCCAGGATGCAGAGACGAGAAAGGGTAGGTGTTTTCGGGTGTTTTAGCGTGTTTTCGCTCGTTTCGCCTCTCGCGCTCGTCGTTCGTTTGTTCTCTGCTCTTCAGAGAAGTACAATGCACAAGGAGTTTTAGATGGCAGAAAACAGAGGAAGAAAACCGAGGAGAGGAGTTGTGCATGGACGGGGATAAGAATGTGGAAATCAAGGAGATGTACGAGAGCGAGGAGTACGATGGGAACGAAGATCAGGCGACCGAGAAGCTCTTAGACAGAAGGAAATTTGTAAAGGGTGGAGCAGCTGTTGTCGCGACTGCTGTTGTTGCCGGGGGTCTCGCAGCCTGCTCAAACGGCGGAGGCGATACGCCAGCAGGTGGTTCGGGCGGCGCGGCAGACGGAACGCCAGCCGCTGATGGCACCTACACCGCATCTGCCCAGGGGCGCAACGGTCAGGTTGTGACGCAGACAACCATCTCTGGTGGCGCCATCACCAAGGTCGAAGTCATCGAACATCAGGAAACCGATGTCTTCGGCGGCGTAGCCGTTGACCCGCTCTGCCAGAACATCGTCGCTGCCAACTCGTATGGCATTGACGCCATCGCCGGAGCGACTTGGACTTCCGCCGCCATCAAAGACGGTGTTGCGGCGGCAATCGCGGAAGCCGGCGGTTCCGCGGATCTCTACAACAAGCCCACGGTCTACGAAAACGTGCAGGACGAAACCATCGATGCCGATATCGCTGTGATCGGGGCTGGTTTCTCGGGTCTTATCAGCGCTTGCGTTGCGGCTGAGTCCGGTGCCAAGGTGGTACTGATCGACAAGGCCGGCATCGGCGGCTGCTCATTGCAGTCATTTGGGGCAGCGATCTATGACAGCCCTGAACTTATCGAAGCCAGACTCAATGAATGGCTCGCAGGTCAGATGTATATTGCGGATCCCGCGCTCATCTATGCATATCTGAGCAACAACATGGATGCCATCAGTTGGGTCAGGCAATTCAAGGATACGACTGACTTCTTCCCCTTCTTTGGCGAGGAAGGCTTCTTCAGGGGCCTGCTCTGCGCTTACACGGACCGCCCGAAGGTGTATCAGGAAATGTTTGACAAGACCGTTTTGGCCAACGGTGGCTCGGTGCATATCCAGACAACAGCTACGGAGCTGCTTACCGACGGCGCCGGCACCGTTACCGGTGTTGTTGCCAAGCGCCTCGATGGTTCGACCCTGACCATCAACGCCAAGGCCGTGAATATCGCGACCGGTGGTTTTGGCGGCAACGCAGGATTGATAAAGGAGCTGACCGGATACGACGTGGTCTGCGGTAGCCTCACGCAGTGCATCGGAGAAGGCGAGGATATGGCCTATGCCGTCGGTGCTCCCGTACCGAAGAACAAGGGTGGTTTGCAGTTGCATCAGACGCTGGCAACCTCCACTGCCAAGCTCTCCGGATATGAGTATTTCCAGCAGCAGATGCCGATGGTCATGGGCTATGTGCCCTCCGTCCTGAATGTGGATGGCGCCGGAAAGCGCTTCCGTAACGAGGATTGGGTGAACAACCCCACTGCGGCGGCAACAGGCGGCGCCTTTGTCGGCGGTGTTACCTATGTGCTTTTGGATCAGAACTTTATCCAGAAGCTGGAAAGCGGCGGCACCGCAGCAATCGGTTATACGGAAAGCCCTGGGATGCCACCGGAATACAAGCCCGATTATCAACCCGATACGCCATGGGCGGATTTCTCGAAGGTTTTGGGCGATCTGGTGCCGAACGACTGGGCCTACACGGGCGCCTCGATCGAGGAAGTGGCTAACGCAGCGGGCATGGACCCAGCTGTTTTGCAGGCCACGATTGATACCTACAACGGGTATTGCGCAGCCGGTAAGGATGCAATCTTTAACAAGGACCCCCAGCATCTGGTCGCCTACGACGGCAGTGGCCCCTATTATCTGATCAGTATCACCTATAACCATCTGGGCACCATCGGTGGCATCGCCACAAACGAAGACTTCCAGGTTCTGGATGAAAACAAGAAGGCAATCCCCGGTCTGTATTCGACGGGCGCTGAAGCGTACGGCACTGCCTGGAACCGTAACTATAACGGCCAAGGCGATGGTATCGGCTTTGCCATGGTGTCGGGCTATGTCGCAGGTGGTATTCTCGCACGATACGCTGGCAAGTAAGGCCGCGACAAAAGCCAGCAAGGTAAAGGGAGCCCCCTCGACAAGGGCTCCCTTTTTGGTGCGCCCGGCAAGCCCCCCGAGCTTTCCTTTTTACCCCTCCGGCAGCCCCCGTGCTTTCCCATAAGCACCGTTTCTCAGATTGCGGAGAGTCCTGTTTCTGCTCACACTCTTCCATACTTTACGCAAGCTCTACTCAAACCGTCGTTTCTTGCCGTCATCCTTGACACGCCCTCAAAGGGGGCGTATAAATTTCAGAGCGACGATATTTTGGCTGGTAATCAAACAAAAGAGCTATTGCGGAGAAAGGGGTCAAGTCATGTTGAGTCCGAAGGAGAACATGCGGCGCACCATCTTTGGAGGGGGAGAACCAGATCGGTTTGTCAACCAGTATGAGGCCTTGCGGATACTCTTCCATCCCTGGATGATCCACTCTGGGCCGCCCCTTACTCCCGGCAATGGCCCCGTGGTAAACGCTTGGGGAGTCACCAACGACTGGCCGGAAGGCACACCGGGACAGTTTCCCATTCATACCCCTGACAAGATCGTTTTAAAGGATATCGAGAACTGGCGTGACTACGTGAAGGCTCCGTCCCTGAAATTTGCCCAGGAGGAGTGGGATCAGTTCAAGGCCGAATACGATGCGGTGGACCCCGATCAGGCCTATGTTGCGCCGATCATCGTTGCCGGACTCTTTGAGCAGACCCACCATCTCGGCGAGATTGCCAACGCGCTGACCTACTACATCACCAACCCCGACGAAATGCACGAACTGCTCAAGTACCTCACCGAGTGGGAGCTGGAGCTGGCCGAAGGCCTCTGCACTCACCTCAAGCCAAACGCAATTTTCCACCATGACGACTGGGGCACCGAGATTTCCACCTTCCTGCGGCCAGAGATGTTCGCGGAGTTCTTTGTCGAGCCCTATAAACAGATATATAGCTACTATCATGATCACGGTGTGGAGCTTACCGTGCATCATTCCGACAGCTATGCCGCCACGCTCGTTCCCTATATGATCGAGATGGGTATCGATGTCTGGCAGGGTTGCATGGAGTCCAACGATGTTTTCGGTCTGCTGGATACGTACCGTGGGCAGATCGCCTTCATGGGCAATATCGATAACAAGGATGTGGACTTCAGGGGATGGACGCAGGATGCCGCCCGTATTGCCGTAGAGCGCGCCTGTCCAGACACCAACACGCAGTCTTACATCCCCTGCATCACCCAGGGAGGACCCGGCTCGGTCTTTCCCGGTACCTATGTCGCCCTGACCGAAGAGATCGACAAGCGCAGCGCCGAATTGTTTGGCGTGAAGGCAGATGAGATCGAGCGCCTGCCCTTGCAGATACTCTTCTGAGACCGCTTGCGCCCGGCGGAACCTGTGGGTCTGCGGATCATGTAGACAAAATAGTCAGACCAGATGAAGCTGACAGCGTCTCACTCGAAACGCTGTCAGCTTCAGTTCGATTAAGCTCTACTGCCTGTCCCCTCTCACTCTGTCATCTCCGAAAACCGTCTCCTCTGCCTCACACTGTCCTGTCTTCACGCACCGATCTTAAACTGTCAAAAGATACACCTTTTGACACGCTCTCCCCTGCAGCACTGACGCGCATTGTCGCGGTCAGTTGGCAGAGGGAAAAGGAGGGCATTCATGGTAGATTCCCTGGCTTGGGCATGTGACCCGGGCATGTCTGAAAACTGCCCCGTTTCCTATTTGCGAACCGTAGGTACAGGATAAAAGTCGCCGAAAGGCGGCGATGATTTCCACTTCAGCACCCCTGCTCGGCTCTTATTACCGAGAACGGCCGCGTTGTGGGCATCAAGGCAGCCGGGCCGGATGGCGATGTGTACTACAAGGCAAACAAGGGCGTCATCCTCTGTGCCGGTGGCATCGGGATGATTCCACGTACGGCACCAGTTTGATCAACTCCTCATTCCTCGGCGGCCCCTCAGGCTGCTGGGGATTCGATTCTGGTCCAGGTACCCATCCTGTTCAATGAGTGTCAGCTCAATCAAAGGGGATGTTGTCGACTCGTTTGAGTAACTCCTGACGTGAGCGGATGCCCATCTTCTTGTAGATATGTTGGATATGGCTTTTGACGGTATTCTCCGAGATACAGAGAGCTTCTGCACTATTAGACACGCTGTGACCACGGAGTAGTAAGGCCAAGACATCCAACTCACGAGTCGATAGCGTAGGGTATTCACTGGCTAAGATCTGGCTACGGTAGTTTGCCAGCTCCATTTCACTCTCGAAGCTCCCGGTCAAAACATGCTCAACGCGCTTATGCTTCTGGGTCAGAACGCTGAAAATCAAAAAGATGACATACAGGATGATAGCGGCAACAATGGCAATGGCGCTGGAGTTCAGCCCCAGGTAGTGATAAATGGCGGCGCCAATGAAGATGCTGGGGATACCGGTAGCACCGGTCATCAACACGGCAAGTAAAGCCCGTAGCGGGTCGTAAGCTGCGGCAATCTCAGTCTGCGGATCATGCTGAAGAACCACGAAAACAAAAATAATCTGACAGATAAGGGCAGCGGCTGCGTTGAGCGCTGATGCAAAGGCGCTACTGCTGTCGCCTCCTGACATGAACGGCAACATCAGGGTTGCTGTTGCCTGCACCAGAAAGCAAACGAAGATAAAAAACTCAAAGGCCAATATCCGCCTGACCAGGAAAAGGATAACGGCTACCAACAGATTGGTAATGATATTCATGGTCAGAAAGTAAAAGAGGAACTGTTCGGAAGACAGAGCATCGGTCGCAAAGCCAGTGATGCAGGAGAACAGGGCTGAAAACAGAAGAGCAAATGAGCAGGTCAACAGATTCTTTCTGAAATTAACCCGCAAAACAACATCATCGATAGTGCGGCGCTCGTCGACCTTTTTATGCATCTTTGGGGCACTGTGCAAAAGATAGACGATCGAGACACCGGTTGCAGCTGGGCAGAGAGCTATAACGGCAATAGTAACGGACTGCGGCATAAGATAGAGGATTGCCACTAAAAGCGCCATACAAAGCGCTACCAAAATGAAGGTAGTCAAAAGAACCGAACGGGTAAACCTGCTGAGCGAGGCATAGAAAGCCGGAGCCAAGCCCACAATACCAATGCCACAGGCAACACCACCGAGCCCCAACATCGTTATGTTCTCTGGAAAGCAGGTTATCAGTATTGATCCCACTATGCAAAATACCGTAAAGATCGCTACCACGGTAAACGAATAGAGTTGTGTGGGACGTCGTAGCAGGCGTCCTAAGACCAATGCGATCAGCGCCGTCAAGGTCAAGGCCACCAGATACGTCAACCAAGGCAGATCGCGTCGCTCTGAAACAAAGAAGCCCAAAGGCAACTCGATAAGCGCAGAAGGCACGATTCTGAAAACAGCCTGTGACCAATAGAAAAAGCAAGCCACCTGAATGATGGCAACTACCTGAACATGCCGGGTTTCCACTGCATGCTCAGGAGCAGCTTTTTGCTGCCGTGTTCTCCTCGTATCCACAGTATCAAGTATAAATCTGGAAGACACAGCTCTGCCTTCGAGGCGTCTATCAAAATGTGGATAAGGCTCATTATTTTCGGGTGATTTTGTCATTGAGGGAACCTTCACCCGGATTAAAGCACTGCGCAGTAGATCAGCTGATTTATAAACTGTCATTGCAGCGCGCCGGAGCCTGCAAATCAGGGTAGTGCGAAGGAGGACAGGGTGATAAAGATGACACAAAAAAAGAGGACAACAGAAGAAGGCACGAAGAGGGTAGCGGAAGAAGGCACGGCGATGGACAGGCGCTCGTTTCTCAAGACCCTTGCTGTCGGTACAGCTGGTGCTGCTGGCGTGGGCATGCTGAGCGCCTGTTCGCCCAATGCTGGCGACGGTACAAATGGTACGAATGATGAAATAGCTGGTGGCGGTGCGACGACGGCGGATCAGCGTGGCTATTATTCCTGGTTGGGTGAGCCACCAGCCATCGACGACAGCCAGATCGCGTCGACGGTTGAAGTTGATGTCGTGGTCATGGGCGGTGGCAACGCGGGTGTCATGTGTGCCTGTGCTGCGGTCGAGGAAGGCTTGACGGTGGCCGTTATCGAAGCTCAGGGCAAGGATGACATCTACTACTATGGTCTGCATGACATCGCCAATATCAACTCGCAGGTGGTCTTGAGCCATGGTGTTGAGGAGATCAAGAAGAGCGAGTTTCTGGCCGAATTCCAGAAGCGCACGCTGGGCAAGACAAATCCGCGTATCGTCAAGAAGTTCATCGACAACTCTGGCCCGATGGTAGACTGGCTCTATGAGCGCATGCCTCAGGAGGTCAAAGACACGCTGAAGGTCTACGATTGGGCCGATCGCGCCGACTACTGGGCGGTTGGTGGCGTGATCAATGGCTTCAGATGCTGGCCGGGCTATATCAACATCAACTTCCAACTCACTGCCCCTGCGCTCATCGAGGAAGCCGAAGGTAAAGGCGCTGCATGGTACTGGAACCACACCGGCATCGTGCTGGTGACCGAGGAAGGCACGTTTACTGACAATCAGGAGTTCACAGAGGACGGCATCGAGGTTTTCAAAGACGTTGAAATGCCGCAAACCAGAGTGCTGGGACTCGTAGCGCAGGATCCTGACGGCAACTACATCAAGTTCCTGGCAAAGAAGGGTGTTGCTCTCACCGGTGGCGATTACGGTGGCAACCCAGAGATGTACTACGCCATCCAAGACGAGCAGCGCTGGCTCTTTGAGGCTCACGGCAAGGACACCAGCAATATGACCTGTAGCGGCTTTGGCCGCGATGGCAGTGGCATCAAGATGGGCATGTGGGCCGGCGGTAGCCTTGATCCCAATACCCGCGCGATGGTCTGGCCACAGGTGATGTTCTCCAGCGACCGCTTTGCCACCAATCTGCTCAGCTGGGCCGGCCAGCCGTTCATGATCATGGATCACGAGGGTAAGCGCTTCTGCAACGAGGTCACTCTTGGCGCCTACGCCTTGCTCTCGCAGGTAGAGCGGCGCAAGCCGGGGCTGCGTTACTACACCGTCTTTGACAGCAAGTATGCCAAGAACTTCTCGCTTAACCCACCGGAACACTTCGCGTTCAGCTTCACGGGCCCTTCATCCGGACAAGGTGGTGCTTCCGAAGAAGATATTCTGGCCAAGTGGCTGGCAGCTGGAGCGGCTGGTTACAATGCCAGCCAGGATACATCCAACAATTTGGAAGGACCCTCCGGCATACCCGAGGAAGCCACACCGACCAGCGGCGTCGAGGCTACCTGTAGTTGGGGCGCTAACAGTCTGGATGAGCTTCTGGACTACATGGGCATGGACGCGACTACAAAGGCTACGGCTCTGGCTGAGATCGACACGTGGAACAGGTATTGTGAGCAGGGCGAGGATGAAGACTTTGGCCGCGATCCCAATTTTCTGGTCAGTATCACCGATCCGCCCTTCTACGGCTTCTTCCGCATCGATGAGACGCCGGAGCTTGGTACCGTCTGTCTCAACGGTCTGAATACCGACGATTATCAGCGCGTATTAGATAAAAACTACAACCCCATCGTCGGCCTTTACGCCAGCGGCAATAACAGTGGCGGTCGTTTTGCCATACAGTACACCACCCCAATGTCCGGCCTGACCTTGGGCATGGCCTTAACGCTTGGCCGAGTGCTGGGTCAGCAGATCGCTCAAGGAGAGATCTAAAGAGTAGCGATCACCTCTCAACATTGCTACTGCCTGAAAATGTGAGAGGATCTTAACAGCCGCGAGAGTTAAGCACACAACAGGCAGACGACTCGATGGTCGTCTGCCTGTTTAATTCTGATAATTATACTCTCGGCTTCTTCTTTCGTGGCTTCGGCAGTGGTGTCACGGATTCGAGTGCGGTCACGACCGCTGTTGCCAATTGTGCATTGTCAGGCCTTTGCCCTTTTGTTGTATCCGGCCTCGTCGTATGGCTCAATCTCGTCAAGCCATAGCGACATCATCTCATCGAGCTGCTTTTTCCTCTCTGCCGGGGAGGCATCCTGCTCGACTTCTACCTGCTCCAGCACGGAATACTCGAAGGTATCGGAGCCATGCTTGTTCCAGTCCTCTTGGAGCTGCCCATTCGGGTGCCGCCCATCGTCAAGCATCATCCTCAGTGTCAACTCGCGGGATTTGAGGTTACTCGCAGATTCGATGAACAGCTTACCGCTTAACCTGTTACGAAGCTGATAGACGCCCATCGTAACTTTTTGCTGCTTGTACTGGTCGATGACCTGTTTCCTTGCTGCCTTGTCCATAGTCTGTACGTACCCTCGCCTTCATGTAGGTAGCCTTTCGTTTACCTACACTGTAGTGACTGATCGGTCACTTGCCAAGGAAAATTGCAGGTCGAAAGTAGTTTTCTCGAGAGTAGTTTGTTCATTACCGGGCTGAGGCGCTCCTGTTGCACCGCTCCGCGCCAGCCCCGCTTCGCGTCGGCCCCGCTCCTCGCCAGTCCCGCTCCGCGTTCGCAACGCAGGCGGGACTGGCGGTTTCTAACGCAGGCGGGACTGGCGATTGGCAGCAATAAGCCCTAAGAGCTCTAAGCCACAACAGCAGGCAGATCTGAGCCAGAGCCTGCGTTGGCAGCCTCCTTGCCGACGATATAACCATAGGTCATGCAAAGCGAGTGCGAAACGCCGCGCAAGGCGATAGGATAGGCGACCGCATAGCGAGAACCCTGGGCATTGCCGCAGGCATACCGGCCTTCGATGTGTTGGCCGCTTGCGTCCAAGACCTCGCCGCGCTCATTGGAGCAAAGGCCGCCCGGGCAAACCAACATCGCGCTCATACCGCTCTCGAAGCCATAATAGGGCGGATTC
>JAIRXA010000205.1 GCA_031268525.1 Coriobacteriales bacterium
AGCCCGAACTTGGATGAGTTGGCAATCTCAACGGCCTCGTCCACCGTGTCAAAGCCGATGATGGGCACCACGGGTCCAAATATCTCCATGTCGATGGCCACGTCTGCGGTCTTGGGCACGCTATCGATAACCGTGGGCTCATAGAAGGCGCCGTTACGTCTGCCGCCAAGCATGATGGTACCGCCCTGCGCCACCGTAGTGTTGACCTGCTCCTCAATCTCCCTGGCCGCTCGCTCACTGATGAGGCAGCCCAGCTCAGTCTCCTCGTCGGCAGGGTCGCCCAGCTTGATCTGTCTGATGCGCTCTATGACCTTATCTCTGAACTCGTCTTTGCGGCTGTCATGGACAAGAAAACGCTTGGAGGCGCAACACACCTGTCCGGTGTTATACATACGCGCCCAGATGACCTCCTCGACAGCAAGATCAAGGTCGGCGTCATCACAGACGATGAAGGCGTCGTTGCCACCAAGCTCCAGCGACACATGAGCCAGATGGCCCGCGGCCGCCTGATAGGTCGCGATGCCCACCTCGGTGGAGCCGGTAAGCGTAATGGCATGAACGTCGGGGTTGGCGCAGAGCCAGGCTCCCACGGTGCTCCCCCGCCCGGTGAGAATCTGGATGGCGCCATCGCTTACTCCGGCCTTGGCAAGCAGCTCAGTGAGGATGCACAGTGTGAGAGGATTATCGCTTGAGGGCTTGACGATGGCTGCATTGCCAGCCATAAGAGCTGGGGCAACCTTCTGATCAAACAGGTCGCAGGGAAAATTGAAGGGGATGACACAGGCGATGACCCCGAGAGGCTCGCGAACCGTAACCAGGACGTGACGTTCCTGCCCTGCCTCGATGCCGTTCGGTACAACATCACCGTAGAGGTGCTTGCCCTTTTCCACGAACGCCTTGAACGCGACGGGGATATTAGCAATCTCTCCCCGCGCCTCGGTAATAGGCTTACCGGTTTCTTGAGAAAGGGTCTGCGCCAGGCGCTCCCTGTTGTCCTCAACCAGCTCAAGAAAGCGGAGCAGAATGTCACCACGCTCGTGAATGGGTACTTTGGCCCACTGTTTCTGACCAGCGACCGCGGCTCTCACCGCCATCCTGACGTCCGATTCTGTAGCCGCTGGCACGGTGTCGAGCACCTTACCGTTGGCAGGATTGATGACTTCGATAACTGCACCATCAGATGCGTCTGCAGCCTTGCCGTCAATGATCATCTTCATATCAAAAAAACCTCCGAAGCGATGTTGTCTGCGGTTTCTCACTCCATGAACGCGGTATAGCTGAGCATCAGACCACCGGTAGAATTGCGATCGTCGTCAACGTAGCCATACTCACCAAAGGTGAACTCCATGATAAACGGGGTATCGCCCACTTCCCTCTGCACGGCCTCTACCACTTCGTTCATCCTGTCTGCGATACCGGCGCGACGGCCACCGCAGTGAACCAGATGGTAGCCTGCAGGTGGGGCGGGAAGGCTGTTGCGCAGGTTTATCAGGATTTCTGAAGCCGAATCAATCAGCTCATCCACACTTGCCTCCATGCGGATGACGGCGGTCTTCTCGCACAGATTGGCACCAACGGCCATGGAGCCATCCTCGTTGCCGTTCATGGGATGACGGATGGCGATGAGGTCGCCCAGACGATCCTTGACACCCAGAGGCGAGGTGATGGTGGCGACGAGCAGATTACCGCCGGCAAGCTCTGCCGCGTCGGTGCCGGTCCACTTGGAGTACATCTCTACCGCCGGCACACCGTCGATCTCAACCAGAGTACGGTCGCCGACCACCTTGGTGATGATTCCCACGTCCTCGGTTTCACGATAGGCGCCAGTGAAGACGTTTGCGATGCTGCCGCCGTAGACAAAGGCTACCACGACGCCATCGCCAAAGTAATCCTCGCCTTCGTAGAGGCTCCATTCGCCAGCGATCGCGTTGTCGGCAGCACTTCCGCCAAACATGGGCACACGCCCAATGACGTCAACGATACCTTTGAGGTAGTATTCCTCCTCACCTGGGCTGGCGGCCATATAGAAGTAGTCGGGTGGCTCTGTTTGAGCGGCGTGCTCCATGGCCTCACGAGCTACCCTGGCGCCCGTTTCGCGGGCAGTGCCCGTCTTGGCCGAGCCAGCGGTTCCGACAGTGATCTCTTCGCCACCGACAACCATGATTCCCACGAATCCCTCATCACCCGTGATAAAGCCCTCAGGGGTTACCACGCCCGTGAAGGAGGTATTACCAAGCGCC
The DNA here is from genome assembly GCA_031268525.1 of Coriobacteriales bacterium. GTDB lineage: Bacteria > Actinomycetota > Coriobacteriia > Coriobacteriales > UBA8131 > JAIRXA01. Next base: position 2,241 of record JAIRXA010000205.1, read on the forward strand.
GGTACGCCCGGCAAACCCTCGGCCACACCGGCAAGCAACTCACCCATATCGTAGGCCACGCTGGAATACACGAAAGCCACTTTTGCGCTGGTGCCGCCCAGCCCCTGCTCGGCCACTGCCGCAGCCTGCCTGCCCGCCTCTTTGGCGTTTGCAAGCGTACTCGAACCCGTTGCACACTTCATTGCGGTATCCTCCCTTACGTGTCGGACTGACTCATCTGATCTCTGTTTGTGGTCTGTGCCTGCTCGACGATAAGCAGTAGGCGCTTGCCCCATAGCGCAGGAGCTGGCGAGTCAGAGCCTGCACAATACCTTTGAGTTCAGACTAGCCCTTCAGAAAGAAGACTACAAGATCGGTATACCTGGTAATGATACCGGTCGTTTCACAGAATGAAACAAGGGGGTGGATCAGGGCCTGCCTGCCCTGTGTGGCGCTTTATTGATGTTGCGATGTTTCTGCCAACGGGTGACAGGTATCTCAGATCACAGACTTATCCACAAGGCGGGACGAACAGCTGCGCGCATCTCGACAGCGCGGCCTGCGGGGCTGATGTGGCCGTCGCTTCCAACCTCCGCCGCGTAGCGAGTGGAGCTACCCAGCGAGCGGAGCCACCAGGGGTGATCTGAGCCCTGATACTGGGCAATTCGATCTGGCTGGTAGGGAAAATACTGATCGAGCTCATCTATCGAAAGCAGGAAAATGCGGTCTACCGTATCGTTGCCACCTGGAATAAAGTATTCGAGGTTGTCCGGATTTTGGACTGTCGTCTCAAGGATCATCGTCTGCTCAGCGTCACTGAAGGCAGTCCTGTAAAAGTCATCGTTAAGCCATTGGCGCAGCGTACAGGTTTCCCAGCTGACTTCTGCGTGCTGTTCATTGTAGGCACGTAAGTCGATGATATCCTCGGTGATGACCAGTGCTCTGTCGTCAGCGATGGCAAGTACGCGCCAGTCATAGCCGCCAAAATCCCTCAGCGTATCCCCGACCGCCAGAGCCCGCCCAGTGCCAAGGTCCTCCGACGGGTTTTCGGTCGTCAGATCCTCCGTCGTGACGACGTCCTCTGGCGGGCCTGCGGTCGTCAGCTCCTCCGGTGCGTCGGCATTCGTCGTATCCCCTCCGCCGCCCAGCACGCCGTCCAACACGCCACTCATGGCAAGACCAATGCCCCCTCCGATGAGCGCTATCAACACGATGAGCGCCGCCACAATCGGCAGCATCCTGTGCTTTCGTCTCACAGGTGGTTCGGTGTTTGGCGACAGGGGATATTCTTGCGACATCGGTGCACTCTCTGCGCCTATCGGGGCTCCGCAGTTTGTACAGAAGTCCGCAGTATCTGACGCGGTATCGGATATCTGCTGGCCACACTGCCTACAAAAGGCCATGATCGTTTCTCCCTTTCCCTCGTCTCCGCAGAGGCATTTTGGTGTTTTCAGGTATAAGACGTTTGCAGGGCGCAAAAGGTTATAGGCTTGGAGAAAAAATCTCCGATTTTTGTCAGGTCGTCTCTGACGAAGTGCCACGACTTTGCCAGAGACAACCCTGAAAAATCAGTTGATGTTTCCGCGCGCGCCGCCTCTCAACCAACACATCAGGCGGGTCAGGGCCGCATTGAGCCGCGTTCTGCTGGGCTCAAGGCTGCTAAACCAGCGCGACAGAGCCAGTCCGAGGGGTATGCGTCGTTTCATCTTCATGTGCAGCCATCCCTCTCGCGCATTAATTTTCCAAACGGATGAACCAGTTGCCCGAAGCATCGATATAGCCTGTCTCCCCAGGATCCATGCGCGCATCATTCCCAGCGTCCAGCCATACACGCGCGTAGCCTTCCGAAAAATCGCTCACCTCGGCAAAGCGTGGCTCGATCGCCCAGTTGCCCTCACGATCTATATAGCCCCAACCGCCAATGTCGTGAACCGATGGGAACTCTTCTTCCCACCACGCGTGAGCCGCTGCCAGTCCGTCGTGAAAAGAACCACTCGCCATCAGACGCATGGGTTTTATGACCCAGGTACCCGAGGTATCGATGTAGCCAATAAATATACCGCCCCCGGCGTCACCTACAACGTTTTCGATCGAACCGGAACTATCTAAGGAAAACGACGTAATACTTACCGACGCCAATCCTTCGGAAAATTCCCCAAACTCAACTCTATATGCATATTCACCTTCGTCAAAAGAGAAGAAGTCCTCTTCTATGGACCGGATGATGTCGGGAGTAACCACATCGTCTGCCGTGATGACTACGACACCTTCCGCATCAACATAGTTCGGACGGAAAAGAAAGTCGCCGATGGTCTCTCCCTCCACTGGATAGAGTTCGACCTCGGATTGCATGGGTTCAAGTTCGTCAAGGGCAACCCAGCAAACGGGGCGCACCCCAAAATCATGGAGATCGGTGTCGAAATCAGGAGCTACGAACTCAGCACCCGCGCCAAGTATCAAAGACCCGTTTCCTCCAAACACGAAAGTCGCAAACATGCTCTTGCCGCCAGGAGAGCGGAGCCACCACATGCAAGGCGAACCGTTAAGACTTTGAACTTCATCAAAGGCTTGTGCATGAGAGATAAGGTAGCCATACCGGCTGGCCTGTGTATCCATGCGCGTTACGGCGTCATCCATCAGGGGACGGCTCATGCGTACGGTCACTATTCGATCTTCGGCCTCTGGATAGAAGCGATAGACTTCATCTGTAGAGAGCAGATAGAGATAGTCGTCCGTTTCATTGCCGCCGGGAGTGCCGAATTCTGCGTTGTCGGGGTTTTGCAGATGTGTCAGGGCGATCGCCTGGCGTTCCTGTTCGTCGAAGGCAAGCGACATGAAATCATCATTGATCCATTGGCGCAGGGCGCAGGTTTCCCAGGTGACTTCCTCGTATTTTTCATGGTATTCACGCAGGTCGATTGCGTACTCACTGATAATCATGGCCTTATTGCCTTGAATATCGAGTACGCGCCACTCGATATCACGTCCGCCATAGTTGCCAAAGACAACAAGATCGTCAATTTCGGGTGGCACGGTCGGCTGTACTATGACTTCGGTATCTACTGGATCGTCATTGGGTTCAGGTATGGGTGGAGTTGGTGGAGGGTCAAGAAGACCGGCGACTTTGGCCGCAATGACTCCTCCGGAAGCCAGAACGACTACACAGGCGAGAGCCAGCAGTACCTTGACGGCTACGCTCATCTTACCTGCCGCAGCACCTCTGGCCACCGAGGGAGCAGTGCCCGCCATATCGGCAGAACCGCCCGCCGTGTCCAAGGCGCTTTTGGAACCTGTCGCCGCACCGGTGCCGCCAGAGCCAAACGAAGCGGTCAGAGCGTTGTCGGCGGCGCTCACAAGGCCTGTCGCACCAAGGTGACTCACTTCCCCAAGCACCGAGGCAAGTGCCTGGGCGATACCAGCCTCTCTCAAACCCTGCAGGGCAAACTGGCCGCTCATCGCCGGTCCAAGCGCAACCAGCGCCAAGCCGCCGACGCCGTAGAAGCGCTCACCGGTGCGTTCCTCCTCGGCCTTGATACGGGTGGCAATGGCCTTGCGTGCCTGAAACAGGCGCTGCTTGACGGTGTTAACCGAGGAATCGGTGATGGTAGCGATCTCCTCCAGACTGAACTGCTCGTAGTAGAACAAAGCCAAAGCCTGGCGCTGCTGCACGCCGAGTGAAGCGATAACGGCCCCCAGGCGTTCACGCAGATCGGCACGCTCCACGTAGGCAGCGGGAATGGTCTCGATGTCGTTTTCTTCCAGTTCGGCGAAGACCGGCGCATCGTCTTCCGTAGGCAGCACGCGCCTGGTCTGACGCAACTGGTCATAACAGACATTGACCACAATGCGGTTCAGCCAACCTGCGAAGGCTGCCGGTTCCTTAAGGCTCGAAAGCTGCTGCCAGACAACAACCAGGGCGTTTTGTACCGCGTCTTCAGCTGAGGCAACATCGCCAAGCGTGGTGCGGGCAAGCACAAAAGCCTTGTTGTAGTACATCCGTGCCAAGGCTTCAAAGGCTTTCTGATTGCCTGCCTGCGCCGCTTTTACAAGGCGAATATCCTGCTCGGTCGTCATGTATGCCCTCTTTTCGGGAGTGTCGTCGTTTGCCTGCGATACGGTCAGTGGCCTATTGAAAACTCAGATAGCCTGCAATGATATCCAAACGACCGGGATCAGAACCATTCTCATATTCAGCACTGCGCACCACCACAACTTTCGTCATAGACACAGGGCCGCCCATCTCGTTTGTTTCTTCATAAGGATTAGGTACTTCGCGGTAGGTCCAGGATGATGATGGGACAAACGAAAGCCAGCCACCACTACCAGTAGGCGCAAGCACCACATCAAAGCTCAATCGAGGGTCATCGGCAGTTATGGTTGTACGCCCAAACTGATCATGTGGGTCACCAAACCAAGCCTCGCCGCCG
>JAIRXA010000028.1 GCA_031268525.1 Coriobacteriales bacterium
GAGGCGATGAACCAGTCGGGGGCGAGCCCAGACATTCTGAGCGCGATCCCCAGGCCCATCATGACAACCATGAAGAGGTAGCCCTTCATGTCGAGGGCTTCCCAGAGGTGGTGTGGGCCCCCGTCCATGTCTGCAACTCTGGTGGAATAGCGCCGGATCACGCGAGGGAAAATCACTGTCGAAAATACCGCGAAGATGGCAAGCGCTCCCACCACGATCCACCAGTCATGCCGTTCCAATAACTCCGCGATCCCGACGGACAGTATGCTCACGCCAGCCATGAGCCAAAGCGCGGCAAGCACAAACAGCAGTTGAGTAGAGCGAACCTTCATACTTCATACCTCCCCGAAAGAGCCGATGCCTTTTCCTGCCGCTGGCCTCCTTGCCGCGCGGTGCGTACGAGGCGTGCGCGAGCCGTGTAGCAATGGGCGGCAAGACGGCAGCGAGCACAGATACAGCAGACTTGCAGCGAGCAGCTTGCTCAATTATAATAGCGCACAATTAAATTGTATACAATCTAAAAGTTGATAAACAGAGAAACGTGCAACGACAGCTTACGAACTGGGGAGTGTGCACCAACTTACGACCAGAGAAACGCGCAACAACCTACAAGCAGAGGGCGCGCACCAGCCAAAGACCGTGTGTCTGTAACGATCAAGACAGGAGGACAGCATGAGTATCTATGACTACAGCTACACGTCTATCGAGGGCGATCAGGTGAGCATGGAACAGTATCGGGGCGCGGTTCTGCTCATCGTAAACACAGCCAGCAAGTGTGGTTTTACACCGCAGTATAAAGGGCTTGAGAATCTGTATGAACGCTACCGCGATCAGGGTTTTACCGTTATCGGATTTCCCTGCAACCAATTCATGGAGCAGGAGCCGGGCGGCGAGTCGGAGATCGCCGAGTTCTGCTCCGTACGCTATGGTGTCAGCTTTCCCCTGTCTGCCAAGGTGGACGTGCGCGACGAGGGCGCCATCCCTCTCTATGGGTACCTTACGTCCCAACAGGATTTTAAGGGGTTGGGCAAGGGCCTCAAGGCCAAAGCGCTGGGAACAATGCTGAAAGCCAGATATAAAGACGACTATGCTGACGAGCAGATAAAGTGGAATTTCACCAAGTTTCTCGTAGATCGTGACGGGCAGGTCGTCGCCCGTTTTGAGCCGGTGGTCGATCCTGCAAGTATCGCCGCAGACATCGAGGCGTTGCTGTGAGCAAGGCAAACGGCAATGAGCCGAACAACAATGAGCTGAATGGCAATGAGCAACTCGGAGGGATGGACGACGAGGTGCTCAGGCTGTCCAATCAGCTCTGCTTCCCGCTCTATGCTGCGGCCAAAGGAGTGGTTGGGCGCTACAAACCCTATCTGGACGAGATCGACCTCACCTACACGCAGTACATCGCCATGATGGTGCTTTGGGAGAAGGGCAGTGTGGCTGTGGGCGAGTTGGGGCGCAGCCTCTATCTGGACTCGGGAACGCTCACGCCCGTGCTCAAACGGCTGGAGGCCAAGAAACTCATTCGCCGTGAACGCTCATCCACCGATGAGCGCGTGGTCATCGCCACGCTCACGCAGGCCGGGAAGCGCCTCAAAGTCAAGGCTGTCGAGGTGCCGCACAAGATGAGTCACTGTATGCCGCTTTCGGCAGAAGACGCCGGTACGATCTACAAGCTGCTGTATAAACTGTTGGAACAGAGTGGGGAGCAGGGCGGCGATCAGGTTGGGGAGCAGGTTGGAGAGCAGGCCGACAAACAGGCCGGCAAGGGCAGAGATACGCCAACGCGATCCAAGACGCTTACGACAGTCTGACCCGTTTACGACAGCCTGACCTGTGGTTATTCCGTCTGAGTGTCGGAGCTTGGAGCGAGTTCGATACGGAGCCAGCGCGGGAGGGTTTTGTTCTGCCGCAGGAGAAGGAACCCGCAGGTGGTGACGACGAGGGCGCCGATGACATCGACGATGAGGTCTTTCATCGTGTCTGCGAGCGCGGCCCGACCGATGAGAAGAGCCCCCGATTCAAGAGCATATTTCTGCGCGTTGGTGGCAAAGATGTTATCGACGGCAAACTCGCACATCTCCCACATCGCGCCCATCGCAAGCGCAAAGCAAAACGCGAAAATGGCAACGAAAGCCGGGCTCAGACTGAGCACGACCTTCTCGGAATTATTCAGCAGCTCAACGAGCGAAAATCCAATGCAGGCGATAGCAACGCTGCTGAGCGCGTGCAGGATGATGTCCCAGTAGGGCACGCGGTAGTAAAACGACCGCATCTCTCCCAGATAGATCGAGCAAAACAGGAAGAGGGCATAGAAGAAGAGCATGATCGACGAGATATTGAGATGTAGTCTTCGCTCAAGAATGCTGGGCAGGAGCATGGCGAAGATGCCTATCAGGCATTCGAGAAACATCGGGAGGTAATCGCCCCAGTCGTGTATCTGGCCGCCGCCCGCGTCTGTGTAGGGCGCAGATATCATACGTACGAGCAGGAAGAGGGCCGTAAGTATGAATGCGATAAAGATGATGAACGTGAATACTCTGATGATGATGTGACGTTTCATATCCCCTGGGTTCCATCTCATGTCTCTGGTCGTGTTGAAAGCTGGCGCTCTCGTGGGCGACATGGGCAGCGTGAGAGAGGCTTTACAAACTGGACCCGCTTTGCCAATGGTAGCGTTTCTGTCGTTCTGTGTCTTGCGGGGAGGAATGTTCCCCGCCCTTTTGCCCGCTATGTGTCCTCGCGGTGCCGTCCTTTGCGCAGCTCCGGTATAATTACTCCCTACACGTTGATGCTGGTCCTGCATCACGCGACATCACGGGCTTGGAGCCAGAACATGCGCATTGACTTTTCACCACCCGACATCACTGAAGCCGAGATTGCTGCCGTTGCTGAAGTGCTGCGTTCGGGATGGATAACCACAGGGCAACGTACCAAGGAGTTGGAGAGGCGACTGGCTCAGTGGTGCGGTACGCCCAAAGTTGCCTGCCTGAGTTCCGCGACGGCGGCTTTGGAGTGTGCCCTACGTCTGCTCGGCATTGGCCCCGGCGATGAGGTGATAACTTCGGCATACACCTACACCGCCTCGGCAAGCGTTATCTATCATGTGGGCGCGACCCCGGTGCTCATCGATGTGGCGCCCGGCTCCTATCAGATGGATTACGATGCGTTGGCCGCTGCAGTCACACCGCGTACCAAGGCGATCATCCCTGTGGATATCGCCGGCATAATGTGCAACTATGATCGCTTACTAGCTATTCTCAGAGAGCCCTCGGTTGCCTCTTACTATACGCCTGCGTCGGGCACACTCCAAACCGCTTTTGATCGCGTGCCAATCATCGCCGACGCGGCACATTCTTTTGGCGCAACCTATCGTGGGCAGCCCTCGGGCGCGGTCGCTGATTTCACAGCCTTCAGCTTCCATGCGGTCAAGAACCTGACGACCGCGGAAGGCGGTGCGCTGACTTGGCGGTCGCGCGAAGCATCCAGCACGGCGTTTGGCACTCAGGCGCCCAGCCCGGTGTCCGACGCGGCATCCAGCACGGCGTTTGACGACGAAGAGCTCTATCACCAACTGATGCTGCTGTCGCTGCACGGTCAGAGCAAGGACGCGTTGGCGAAAAACACCGCCGGTTCCTGGGACTACGATATCGTGGAGCCGTATTACAAATGCAACATGACCGACATGGCTGCCGCTCTTGGGCTGGCGCAGTTCGAGCGCTATCAGGGCCTGCTGCTTCGTCGTCGCGCGATCCTTGAGCGTTATGAGAGCGGCCTGAAGCAGGGAGCGACCCAGCAGGGAGCGGCCCAACACGGGATGGCCTCGCAGGGAGTCCCGCTCGATTTTCTCCAGCACTACACCGACGAAGGCTGTTCATCGGGCCATCTGTGTCTGGTGCGTCTGCCCGGACGTTCCGAAGCCTTCCGCAATCGGATGATCGCGCACATGGCTGCGGCCGACATTGCTTGCAACGTGCACTATAAGCCGCTTCCGCTGTTGAGCGCCTATCGCAAACGGGGATTCTGTATTGAGGATTACCCCAACGCGTTGGCGCAGTATCGCTGCGAGATCAGCCTTCCCTTACACACACGTCTGAGTGATGAGATGGTCGATTACGTCATCGCGAGTTTTTGGGATGCCTACCAGAAGTGTGTGGAGGAAGATGTATAGTCGCGTCGTCAAACGGCTCTTTGATCTGGTGCTGGGCATCGTCGCCCTGCCTTTTGTCGCCTTGCAGCTCGTCATCGTAGCGCCGCTCATCAAGCGCGAAGATGGCGGCACCGTCTTCTATAACGCGCTGCGCGTGGGCAGAGACGGGCGGCCCTTTGTCATGTACAAGTACCGTTCGATGCGCATGAACGCTCCCGATCTGAAGATGGAGGACGGCTCGACCTACAACGACGCCGACGACCCTCGGCTTACCCGTGTCGGTGCTTTTCTCAGACGTACCAGTCTTGATGAGTTGCCGCAGGTTCTGAACATTCTGGCTGGGCAGATGAGTTTTATCGGCCCGCGACCCGATCTTGCCGAGGAAGTCGCGCTCTATGAGCCGGGCGAGGAGCGCAAACTGGAGGTGAGGCCGGGCATCTCCGGCTATGCGCAGGTCTACGGGCGCAACGCCATTCCCTGGCATGAGCGGCTGGCTCTCGATGTCTACTATGTGGAACATCTCAGCTTCGGACTGGATGTGCGTATCTTCTTTAAGACCTTCGGAACCGTTTTCTCTCAGAAGGGTGTGTATGTGGAGGCCGACGAGGATGCTGAGGGCGAAAAAAAGCAGTGAGCAGACAAAAAGGCACTACCAGTGGCAACATGGAGGAAATGGGGAAATAGTGCAGGCAATAATCCTGGCAGCAGGCATGGGGACACGGCTCAAGGCCCTTACGGCGCACAATACCAAATGCATGGTTGAGGTAAACGGCGTCACGCTCATTGAACGAATGCTTGGGCAACTCGATACGCTTGGTCTTTCGCGCATTGTCCTTGTCGTGGGCTACGAGGCCGACAAGCTCAAAAACTACCTCGCCACGCTCAATGTCTCAACGCCTATCGTCTTTGTCGAAAACCCCATCTACGGTACAACCAACAACATCTATTCCCTCGCGCTGGCAAAGGATTATCTTGTCGCCGAAGACAGTCTGCTTCTGGAATCGGATCTGATCTTTGACGATAGCGTACTTCACGCTCTTGTCGAAGACCCCCGACCTTCTCTGGCGCTCGTAGACACGTATGAGAGCTGGATGGATGGCACCGTAGTCATGTTGGGCCAAAACGACACGATCAAAGATTTTATCGAGAAGAGAAAGTTTCGTTTTGAGGACATCTCTTCGTATTACAAGACCGTAAACATTTATAAGTTTGATCGGGAATTTTCCGAACATGTTTACGTTCCCTTCTTGGACGCCTATGTGAGCGCTCTGGGGAAAAACGCCTATTACGAGCAGGTTTTACGGATCATCACCCTTGCCGAAGATCCCTCAATCCGAGCCAAACGTCTCGATGGACAGCTCTGGTATGAGATCGACGATCTACAGGATCTGGATATCGCCGCGTCCATGTTTGCCGAGCCAGCCAGGCGCATCGAGGCCCTTCAGGAGCGCTATGGGGGCTACTGGCGCTACCCCAAACTGGTGGATTTCTGTTATCTCGTCAATCCGTGTTTCCCCCCACAACGACTCATCGACGAAATGAAAGCGAGCTTTGAGCGTTTGGTGACGCAATACCCTTCGGGCATGTCCGTAAACGCCCTGCTGGCCGCAAAAAGCTTCGGCGTCTCACCATCGTGCATCGTCGTAGGCAATGGTGCCGCTGAGCTGATCAAGTCTCTCATGGAAAGCGAAGTAGGCAATCAGGACGTTACGAAAAAGATCGGAGTCGTTCGCCCGACCTTTGAGGAATATCCTCATCGTATCAAGCCCGAGAAACTCTGTGCTTTTGTACCGTCGGCAGCCGACTTTTCCTTCACCGTAGACGAGCTGTGTGCGTTTTTTGAGGAACGCGACATTGAAGATCTGGTGATTGTCAATCCAGACAATCCCACGGGACACTACCTTTCTCACTCTGAGCTCATACGCCTGCTCGCCTGGGCAGAGACTCGGAAAAAAGGGAGCGTTCGCCTTATTGTTGATGAGAGCTTCGTTGATTTCGCCGACGAGAAGAACGCGAGCCTGATCGACGAGGGCTTTTTGCAGGCACATCCTTCCTGCGTAGTCATCAAGTCCATCTCAAAATCCTATGGGGTGCCCGGTTTGCGCTTGGGCGTGCTCGCTTCGGGCGACAAAGCGCTCATCGCGCGACTGAAAAATGACCTGTCGATCTGGAACATCAATTCTCTCGCGGAGTTCTACTTGCAGATAGAAGAGAAATACCACGGAGACTATCAGGCAGCCTTGGACGAGTTTCGCTCGATACGAGCGGAGTTCGTCTCTGGGCTCAAGCGAATAGAGGGGCTCGCGCCTCTGCCAACGCAGGCCAATTACGTGATGATTGAACTATGTGGTTCGCGTGGTCCGTGTGATTCGATAAGCGCCACACAGCTGACCCAAAATCTCTTTGAGGGCTATGGCTTGTTCATCAAGGATTTGACGAACAAGCTGCAAGATCTTCGTCCCGAGGAAGTTGCCCGGCGCCGACAGTTTGTTCGAGTCTCCATACGAGGTCGCGCGGACAACGAGCGTCTGCTTCGGGCACTTGAGCAGGAGCTGATGAGCTGAGAGATAGGTGTAGGGGAGCTGTGAGGTGAGAGGCGAGAGGTGAGAGGCGAGACGGATTGTGAGTTGAGAGAGGCGAGTAAGGCGTGAGGCGTGGCGGATTGTGAGTTGAGAAAGGCGAGTCGGACGTTATAGGCCGTGGGGGCTGGGGATCACAGGAGAGGGATGAATATGAAGGTCTGTGTCTCGGGTGGGGGGAACATCGGGATCGCATTGTGTTGTTATCTGAAACAGACAGGCTGCGAACTCAGCCTGTTAACCTCAAAACCCACAGCTTGGGGTAATGCCGTCACCTATACCGAAGGGGGAAGTGACAGGACCTTTGAAGTAGCTCTGGATACGGTCACCGACGACCCGCAGAAAGCCCTGAGCGGTGCGGGCATCATATTCATCACCCAGCCCTCCTTTCTGATCGAGGATCTTATCGCACGTCTGGAACCTTTTCTCGACTCCGGCACGGTCATCTGCTTTGTGCCGGGACCAGGAGGCAAGGAGTTCGTCTGCGATCGTCTGTTGGCTCGGGGCTTTGTCATCGCGGGACTGGATAGGGCGCCTTGTGTCTCACGGATACAGGAGCCGTATCGTTCGGTGATTGCGTCTAAAAAACCTGCTGTTCGCTGCGGGACACTTCCGGCTCATCGCGCTTCGAGTGTCGCCTCACTGATCGCTTCTCTTCTCGACATGACCTGTTTACCTCTGGCAAACTATTTTACCGTCTCCCTCACCCCCACAAACCCCATCCTTCACACCGCACGACTCTTTTCCCTCTTAGGCAATCCAGACAGCTCCCAAAATACGGAAGGCTTTACGCACAAGCTGCTGTTTTATGGCGAATGGGACGATCGCGCGTCTTCATGTCTGCTGAATATGGATGCCGAGCTGCAGACCATCTGTGCCTCTTTTGACAATATGGATCTTTCGGGTGTCATCCCTCTTACCGAGCATTACGAATCCGCCACCGTTCAGGAACTGACCGATAAGATACGGAGTATTCGATCTCTGAAAAACATCTCTGCGCCCCTGCTGGAGCGCGACGGACGCTGGGAGCCGGATAGGAATTCTCGCTATTTTAGGGAGGATTTCCCCTTTGGGCTTTGTGAGTTGCGAGCGTTTGCCGACATCGCGTCTGTGAGTTGCCCAACGATAGATAAAGCGCTGACGTGGTATGAGCAGTTTGCAGGGGTACAGTATTATCGCGATGGATCGTTTACCGGCGAGGGGCTGACGAAGAGTCTGCTCCCTCAGCACTACGGCCTGCGCTCTAAACAAGACATCGGGCGTTTCTATCTGGGTTAAAAAGGTGAGGGCAGTGTGACAGGGGCAGACCCGCAGGTCCCGCAAAGTGAATGGGACAACAGAAACGTCCCCCTGTCCCAGAAACGTGAAAACCCCCCCATGACGCGTCATGCGCTATGATGCGTGACCTGGTAGCCGGCGTTTGGGTCGTAGGCGACAGTTTGGAAGAAGCGATCCCATACGTCACTCTCAGTTGTTACGTCGGTGAGATCTAGATCAAGCTTATAGGTGACGACGATCATGGGCTTGTTTGAACCGCTTCCCTCTGGAAAAAATGCCCAGAGGAAACCATCGGCATTGAATACGGTAGAGCCTGGAGGGCCGACAACGTAGAAATCCCAATTACCGGGAGGTCTTATAGAGCTATAATACCCAGGACCAGCTATCGCATACTCTGCAAATTCCTCCCCCAACAGTGCGGAGACTCTTTTGCTGAGCTCAGTGGACAATGGATGGCTGTCGCCAACGCGTGACAGCGTAATACGGCTATCCCACGATTTGTGGCTTGCAAGTGTCCAACACTGTGCACCTGAAGTCGCGGTAACCGCGGCAGTACCCCTCCTCAAGTAGTCTTCTGAATACCAATCCCCACCACTACGCATGGTATGCCCATCGAAGAAGCCCTCACTGTCTGCCTCAGTAATGACGGCGCGGGCGGCAATCGCGTAGTTTCTCCCTTGCATCTCCCACGTTCTGTCATTGGCCTTCTTGATGTAGCCGGTAAGTGCCGGTAGGGCAATGGCAGCGAGGATACCCAGTATGACGAGGACTACGATGAGTTCAATCAGGGTAAAGCCCTTTTTGTTTGAAAGCCCCCTCGTGCGCCTTACCACCATGTTCTCCCTTGCTTTTGTCTTTAACAGCGAGAACTATACCTACCGTTAAACGCTTTGAGAAGTCCCCATTAATCCCGATAAAACGTACTTGACAAAGTGGACTCGTAGGAGCGGGCTTTGACCAATGCCATTGGTTAAAGCCCGCTCGGTGGGTGCGTGGGACTTCCCTTCCCGGGCGAGCGGTCAAAGCCCGCCCCTCGTGCTGCTCCCGTCGTGTCAGTGCTGCACTGGCATGGTCACTTCGTATGCCTTTTGGCCGTCGGCCGCGATGGTGATGATGGTCACGGAACCCTCCGCGACGAGCTCGTCGGTCCACAGCCCGAACTCAATGATGTTGCCGGTCAGGCAGCAGTCGTAGATCTGCTCACCGATCTGCACGTAGGCGGACTGGATTGCTGGTCCGGCCCAGGTGAGGTAGTAGTTTGAGACGGGCTGTCCGTCATTGGGAGTGAGCGCGAAGGCTTCCGGCCCGCCGGCCCCATCGCCCCCGCCGCTCCCACCGACTCCGCCCGACCCGCCGCCCTCGCCGCCGCTCCCACCGACTCCGCCGTCACTCGCATCATCCGAGCCATCTCCCAAACTTACAGGTCCCACAACGGTGAAGGGCACATACAGCCCGTTACCGGTGGGGTCCTCCACACAGAAGGCATCCGGGTTTGAGAAGTCGGGAGCGCCCAGCGCCGCGGAAGGTGTCAAGCGCTCTCGCGGCAGACCCTCCCAGGTCTCAAAGGGCAGGGCGAGTTGGGTTCGCAGCAGACCCTCATAGGGGAAGTACCAGGAGTCGTAGACGTAGTCTGCTGTATCAACGATGACGATATCGGGGTCAAAGAGACTGTAGTAGTAGGGGAGCGCCATGACATCGGTATAGTTGTGGACGTTTGCCGAATACGAGAACTGGTTATACGACACCCGGTCCTTACCGTTGAAGTAGCTTCCGGTAAAGAAGAGTTCGCGAGGAGCGTCGGGGATGTTCGGGTTCTCAAAGACCCGGAGATCATGATAGGCGCGTATTCGGATGAGACTCTCGCCGAGGCCCTCAACTTCAATGGCTCCTGCCGAAGGGTCTGCGAGCGTATAGAGAGGGCTTGTCTCATCGATGGCGAACTGAGAGTTTGGCAAGGTTTCGTAATGGTAGTCTTCGGCCAGATAATCATCAAACTCAAGCGCCTCGAGGGAAGGATGATCTTCCTGCAAGCGCTCGATGATAGCCTGCGCACCAAGAAAAGCCCCCGTTTCGCTCCAGTGCCAGGAATCGAATTTTTGGTAGAAGACCGGGTAATCGTCCTTATTCGCAAGCATGACTGCTCCGAGGTCGATGTAGTTGACGCCTCGCTCCTCCAGCAAGGGAATGAAATCGTCGACAAGCGTGCGGGTATAGTTGATGGCGTCGGGGATATACTCGGTCATGACGCGGTTCTTGGTCGGTGTCATCACGAACAGGAATGTTACGTCACGCTGCTCGCAGTAGTCCTGCATCTGTTTCAGATAATCGGCGTAGGCCGTGAGCCATTCAAGAGAGGTGGTGTAGGGCTCAAAGCGAAAGAAAAACTGGCCGTCTGTGCCCATATCATACAGGGGATGGGTGAGCAAACTAAAGAGCCCGGCGTTCAGGGCTTGGCTGATGAGGATGCTCCGGGGACGAAACCCTATACGGTCGGATGCGTAGGAGTAGGCCTGATTGATGAGACTGCCCTCGTTCTCCAGTGAGGGAAAGGCCGGAAGTGGCGCATTGTTGATGTCGGATCTTCCTTCAGGGTCGAGCTGTGAACGCGCCAAGGGTAGGGCTATCACCAGGGCCAACAGGCCTAACATCACAATCTGAGCAGCACGTTTCATGCGATGACCTCAATCCTCAACTCTCAATACTGTTGGTAGATGAAGGGAGAATAGGATGAATCCATGACACACATGATGGTGAAGGCCAGCAGGGCAGGCACCGCAACCGCTCGTAGCAACTGAAACCAGACACGGCCATCGCAGCGTTTTGCAATCATTTTGCAAGCAGGCGTTGAAAGGAAGATGGCGACGGCTGCCACAAGGAGGGTACGGCCATTGAGCAGGTAGGGCAACTGGTAGAACTGTTCGGTTGAGGTGCCAATGCCAAGGAGATTGCCAAAGTAGGCGATGGCCTGCCACGCGCCTGTCGAGCGAAACCAGACCCAGCTCCCGAATACAACGAGCAGGGTCAGGACAATACCGACCCCTCGAGGAAGCCTGCGTATCTCGACACCCTGCGCGACCGCTCGTTTTTTGGCGCGCAGCGAGAAGAAACGCTCGACGCACATGAAGAAGGCAAACCATGCGCCCCAGAGGAGATAATGCCAGAGAAAGCCATGCCACAGCCCAGAGACGAGAAAGACGAGTATCAGATTGAGATAGACATTGCCGTGTCTGCTGCCGCCCAGAGGTATGTAGAGGTAGTCGCGCAACCAGCGGCACAGAGTCATGTGCCAACGACGCCAGAAGTCGCCAACACTGCGTGCCATGTAAGGGTAGTCAAAGTTCTCCGGTAGGCGGAATCCAAACATGGCTCCTATGCCAATGGCCATGTCGCAGTAGCCCGAGAAATCAAAGAACAGCTGCAGACCAAAGAGGATGATACCAAGCCAGGCCGTCGGAATGTCGATGCCGCCGGCTTGCATGAGGAAGATTCGGTCGACTGTGACGCCGAGAATGTCGGCGATGAGGACCTTTTTGGCGAGGCCGAAGACAAAGCGTTGTGCGCCGTAGGAAAAGTTGTCGAGAGTCGGTTTTCTGAGGCCCTCCCCCTCCCAGAACTCCCCATAGCGCGTGATCGGTCCTTGAATGACTTTGGGGAAGAACAACAGCCACAGGGAAACCTGCAGTAGATTGCGAGAAGCGCGCACCGTCTGACGATAGACATCTATCAGGTACGAGATGACGGCGAAGGTGAGGAAGGAGATGCCCAGAGCTGGGGCCCAGCCGTTCGCAGAAAGCCAGTCGCCATCCGGTCCACCAAAGAAGCCGGTGATGGCGGCGAGTTGGCGAATGACCATGAGCGCCGCAACATCAAAGATGATGGCCACGATAAGGATGGAGCGGTTCGCGCTCTTTGGCGGGTTCTCCGGCGGATTTCCCCGTGCGTCTCCCCGTGCTCCCTCCCGCGCACCCTGTCGACTGTCTCCTTGGTTGCCCTCCTGTATGTCCGTCCGGCTGTCCCCCCGCGTATCCCCCTGCGCATCTGCCAGTGCGCCCTGCCGATCAAGGCGCCTTTGCATCCACAGGGCAAAGCCGTAGTTTGCCAGTACCCATACGCAGATTATCGGCAGATAATAAAAACTCCCACAGGCATAGAAGACGATGCTCAATACGAGCAAGATAGCTTTTCCGATGGCGGAGCGAACCTGCTCGTCAAGCACCGGTAGCCGTGTGAGTCCGTGATAGAGCAGTAGGCTCACCGGCAGGAAGACGAATATGAACAGGATCGAACTCAGAACCACGTGGGATCAGCGCTCACTACGAGATCAGCCTCTATTGCCGGAGCATCTCTCACTTTGGAATCTATACTCACTACGGGCTCTACGCTCACTACGGGCTCTACGCTCTCTTTGGAATCTACGCTTACGTGCTCGCCACATCTCTCCTCTTCACGTTTTTCCAACAAGGCAAGTCGCGAGGTGAGCTCCTCGGTGCGTTGGTTGAGCTTGGAGAGCTTGAGGGTGAGCGAAAAAATGCGCACGACCAGCAGGAAGATGATCAGCAGGAAGACCAGATTAGCGGGCGAAACGAATCCCAGAACTTGGGCCAGCGAGGTGATTATCGTCGGAAAGACGGCAATAATCAACAAGAGGCAGCTGAACGCTACCCAGAACAAAGCATAGTCAATCTGCAGACGCCGCTTGCGTATCTGGCGGAGGAAGTAGATCAGGGTCAACAAGGCCCCGACGATCAAAACCAAGCGTAATATGATCGACATCTTACAGGCTCTTTTTCCGGAAGAATTGCACGAACAGAATAGAGATACTCATACGCAGCATGTACTTCGTCGCCGCCAGTGGGTTGAGGTAACTTTCCCCCGAAATCCGCTCGTCCATGACGACGGGAATCTCTCGTACATGGGCACCGGAACGGATAAGGTAGCTGATGGTATCGGGCTCCGGTGTCATGTTGATGCTGGTGGCAAAGCGCTCGATCATCCGTTGTCCATAGGCGCGTTGGCCGCTGGTGGGGTCGGTCAGGGTCGCTCCGGTTGTCAATCGGATGGCAGCCTTGATAAAGGCACTGCCCAAGCCTCGAAACCCCCTGAGCCGTTTTCCGCCCAAAAAGCGGCTGCCACAAACGATGGCGCAATCCTCTTTAGGATCATAGAGTGTGTCGAGGAGCTTTGGGATGTATTCGCTGCGATGCTGTCCGTCGGAGTCGAATTGTACGACAGCATCGTAGCCTTGCTCATAGGCATATTTCATCCCCGTTACCACCGCGCCTGCCAAGCCGAGGTTTGTTGCCAGATCAAGCAGGGGGAAGCCGCATCTGCGGCACAACGTCGCCGTCCCATCCGTACTCCCGTCGTTAACCACGACAAAATCCAACCCGGGGCAGCACTTCACAAGGCCGGTGACAACCCGCTCCAGGCAGGCCTCCTCATTATATGCAGGAATGACGACTAAGGCCTTCAAGTGAGTCCTGTCCCATCTTCTTGCAAGTAATCCAACCATTTTGAGCAGAAGCTATCATACAGCAGTAAGCTCTTATCGTGTATCATGACGCCTGTGATAAGCATAATTTTGCCAGTATACAATGCAGAATCCTCCCTCCCTCGCACTCTTGCTGCTCTCATGGCACAAGTCTACGAGGGCTACGAGGTCATTGCCGTTGACGATGGCTCAACTGATATGAGTGCCGTCCTGTTGGACGCCGCCGCCTTGGAGTACCCCGATCGGTTTACGGTGGTGCATACCGAAAACCGTGGGGCCTGGCAGGCTCGTAAGACTGGTTTTGAGCTGGCGCGTGGAGAGTATGTCGGTTTTTGTGACAGCGACGACGAGCCTTCTAACAGGTTCGTGCAGACTCTGGCGCAACGGGCGTTTGATACAGGCGCCGATATCGTGGTCTGTGCTTTTGAACGCTGCGATGCAGCAGGTGAGCGGACGCTCTCCACCGAGATGACGAGTTTTGGTGATGGCTGCGTGGAACTTGCCGAGAATCCCGGTATTCTGCCAAGCATTAACACGGCCCTATGGAACAAACTCTTTCGACGAGAGGTGCTCGTGGCCGGCCTCATGTTCGCCACACCTGCTCGGGTCGGCGAAGACGTCGTCCTCAATCTGGCAGCCTATGCGCACAGTCACCGTCTGACCTTCGTCTCCGAGCCGCTTTACCGCTATCGAACACGACCCGGCTCGCTTATGGCGTCGGTAACCAGTGAGGATTTCGAGGCGCTGGAGCGCTCCTTTCTGGAGGTACGCGAGCTGATCGCCGCGAGCCGCACGAAGGACGCGTCGCAATTTTTGGCTGTCTGCGACCTTATGGCTTTTATCCACATCGGCATTTCCCTGCAGGAGCGTTTCTGCGCTCGACAGGCGGGGCATGCCGCCGTCGAACAGCGAGAAGCCGCCGCCGAACAGCGGAAAATCGCCCGGCTGGTGCGCACGATTCTCGAGCGCAGCTTCCCGCAGTATCGGCACAACCCGTATGCGACGCTGCGATATAATCGAACTCACAGCAATAGCAACCTCATGCTCCTGATCGCGCTGTGGGCGTATCGGCTGCGTCTGCTGATGCCCAGCCTACGGCTTTACCGGGCTGCAACGGCGCGCCGCAACAGCAGTTTTGGGTGGTGAGAACATGGAAAGGAAACCCGCCTTGGAGAAGATACTGTTCGCTAACCTGCCCTACGCTTTCGAAATCAGTCGCGCCAGCCGTTGGCCAGAAAAGACCAAGAGCGGCACCCTCTACTATCCCTACTGGCTGTGCTACGCGGCTGGCGTCTGTCTGGAGCAGGGCTACGAGGTGTCGCTCGTGGACTGTATCACCCGCAAGATGAGCACCGAAGACCTGATTGAGCTGGTGCGCACGGAGCAAGCTGACTACCTGATGGGTGAGATTACGACCTCTACGCTGGAGCACGACTACGACACCCTGACGCGCCTCAAAGCCGTCTTCCCCGAGCTGCGTATCGTCATCGGTGGTACTCATGCCACGGTTTTAGCCGAACAGGTTTTGGAGCAGTGTCCGGCGATCGACATCATCGTCCGTCAGGAGTATGACTACACGATCGGCGAAGTAATTCGTGCTTGGGACGAGCCGGATGCCCTGTCCGCAGTGGAAGGAATCAGCTTCCGCACCAAACAGGGCCTTGCGACCCACGGCCCGGCGACCCACAGTCTGGCGACCCACACACCTGATCGCCCCTGGCTGTCTGACATCGACAAGCTCCCCTTCGTTTCGCCGATCTACGAGCGCTTCTTGGATGTGAATGACTACTGCTACGCCTTCGCCAAGAAGCCAATGATCCAGATATTCTCGGCACGCGGTTGCCCCTTTCGGTGCAATTTCTGCTCCTATCCTCAGTCGATGAGTGGGCATCGTTTCCGTAAGCGCAGCGTGAACAACTTTGTAGACGAACTCGCCTATATCCATGAGCACATGCCGTATATACAGGAGATATTCATTGAGGACGACACCTTTACGGTGGACAAGCAACGGGTGTTGGATATTTGCGACGAGATCATTGCGCGCGGACTCAAGCTGGTCTGGTCCTGCAATACGCGGGCTGATCTGCCCTATGAGGTCATGGCAAGGATGAAGCAGGCCGGCTGCCGACTGCTTGTGGTGGGCTATGAATCCGGCAACCAGACGGTGCTCGACGAGACTCAGAAGGGTATCACGCTGGAGGACTCCCTCGCCTTTGCGCATAACACCAAGAAGCTCAAACTCAAGGTCTTTGGCTGCTTTATGATCGGTCTGAAAGGCGACAATCTGGAGACGATCGAGGAAACCTTTCAGTTTGCGAAGAAAACCTATGCCAACGAGGTCTTCTTCCAACAAGCTGTGCCCTTCCCGGGCACTGCCTTTTATGACTGGGTGCGCGATGCGGGCTATCTGCGCACCGAAGACTACGCGCGTTGGCTTAACCCAGACGGCTACCTGAATTGTCTGGTAGATTACCCTTACGCCGACCATAGGCAGATCGAGAAGTTGCGCGATCACCTGATGAGCCGTTACTACTTCTCCTTCACCTATTTTGTGAAGACCTTCCTCGCCAACCTGACCTGGTCGGAGTTCAAGCGTGTCATGAAAGCCGGTACGACCTATATTTGGTTCCGCATCAGGAAACTGGGGAAGTAGCCGATGGCGAGCGAGACTGACGGAGTAGATACGGGGACGGTGGTAAAAGCACTTCTTGTTCGTTGCTTTTCTCGTGCAAGATGACAAGCATCCAAGAATACATGGCTGCAGCATCAATGTCCAAGTCGTCAATCTCGTTAGATCCTATGATTTCTCTGCCGCCACTGGTAGTGCACTCGTAGTCGTGGCCTGTTGATGCATTCGTCTGTTCAGTAAAGCTCCAGCGGTCAGTAAAGCTCCAGTATAGAACTTGGGTGCCCCCCGCGCTCTTCGGGAGGCGGTTCGATCATGTAATCGCCGAAGACGCCTCGTAGGATCTGATCGTTTCCCGCGGCAAGCGGCATATCGGTATCTTCAAAAGCTACCCTGCGATCGGGGAGCAGTTCGGCGCGGGTATGACACAGATAACGAAGCCATTGGGTGAGAGGAAAAACAAAGTTGTCCGTCTTTCCGTAATAGCGCCGACAGAAGGTCGTCCAGTGTCTCCTGATGCTTCTTCTGAGAGGCGGCACGAGTCGCAAAAGGTAGTGGGCGAGTCTGAGGCAAAGGGTGGCCAGCAGCTTTAATCCACGATTTTTGAGCGGAGGTACCGTATAGGGTGTGACCATGACATAGAAGACTTTGCTCAAAAGCCAGGTGTTACGATGAAAGGCTCGCATCGTGCGCTCATCTTCGGGGGCGTTTTCCCAGATGAGCAGGTCTATGCCCAGTTTCAGGTACTTTTCATCTTTTGTCGCGCGAAACGCGTCCGGTACCAGTCGCGTGTTCAGGTCGACGATATAAGGATACGGTCTGGGCGTGTTTGGGTCGTCGTCATAATCCATGAGTCGGTAGGGGCTGCCTTCAAATTCCTCGTTGGCGACCTTCTTCAGTCGCTCGTATTCCTCTCTGATCATAATCAGATCAAGGTCGTCGTCCCAGGGGATAAAGCCCTGATGTCGTAGCGCTCCGATGGCAGTTCCTCCACCGGCACTGAAGGCTATTCCGTGTTTGTCACAGACAGACTTGAAGGCCTTATATATCTCCAAAAGCCGAAGTTGTCGATCGCGGAGCGAAGGGGAGGGGGTTGTGGAGGAGGGACTTGTGGATTCCATCATCATCCAATCTCGGATGTTGGTTCATCAAGAAATTCGATGATATAACTTGGGTGCCCGACGCGCTGCTCCTCGGGAGGAAGCTGCATATAATCGCCGAATACATCGGTCAGAAACTGCTCGTAATTTTTCATGACAGGAACCTCAACATCCTCAAAGGGAAGCCAAACGGCAGGTAGCAGCTCCTTGCGTGTGTACGACTTGTTGTTTCTCTTGGTGAGAAGAAGCTGGGCATAGTGCGAAGTCTTATTATGGTAGCGATTGCGAAAACGCACCCATCTGCGAACAAGCGCATGGCGCAGAACCGGCAAAAGTTTCATGATTCCATAGAGCACATAGATGATCGCCTGACTCATCAGGCGAAGCGCTTTGTTTGTGAGGGGCACCTTGATAAGCGGGGAGACCGATATGTAATAGAGGTGATTGAGGATCCATGCTGTGCGCAGGTAGGGTCTGAGTGTTTGGGCATCGTCCGGCACGTTATAGTATACAAAGATATCGATGCCCAAGGTCAGGTATTCTTTCTTTTTGATGGGTGTGCGCGCATGGGGTTGTCGGTAGGTGTTCATGTCCGCGAAGAAGGGATACTGTCGTGGGTAATCCCGGTCGTCCGCGCAGTCGAGGAGGCGATAGTGGGTGCCTTTGAGCTCTTCGGCAGCGATCAGATGGAAGCGCTCGTAGTCCTGCGGCAACATGACCACATCAAAATCATCATCCCAGGGGACGAAACCCTGATGACGCAGCACCCCGATGGCGGTTCCTCCGGTAGCAAAGAAGGGGATATCGTGCTTTTCGCAGAGAGCGCGAAAGACCCTATACATCTCAAGAAAACGCTTTTTGCGCTGCTCCAGAGGGATCACCGTAGGCATAGTCACCTTTCGTAATCGGACGTCTGAGAATCAAATCTACAAAGACGCTCGTAGTTGACGCGTAGTTGCGGGATATCCCAATCCCACCAAGCCAGTTCGCGCAAAAGCTGCCGCTTTTCTTCGTTGAGGCGATAGCGGATCAACTTGGCTGGATTGCCCGCAACGATGGCGAAGGGCGGCACGTCGTGTGTGACCATCGACTTTGCGCCAACGACTGCGCCATCTCCTATGGTCACGCCGTCTCGGATGGTCGCGTCTTCTCCAATCCATACGTCGTTGCCGATAATCACGCCACTGCGATTAACGATGTTGTTATCTCCAACAGACGCACCATCGTCAGTGCCAGTCTCGTCGGCGTCGTTGTCAGTGCCAGCCCCGTCGGCGGCACAAGCCCCATCAGCAGCGTGAATATCTGCCCCGAACAGGGGGCTGGCCGCTTCTCTCAACAAGGGGTAATTGCTGAAGGATTCGGGGCTGTGCTCACCGCCAATGCCTATTGAGCAGCGTTCCCCGATGGAACAGTAGGTGCCGATGTGGGTATTGATTATTTTAGTGCCGCGGCAAAGATAGGAGTAGGCGCCGATGGAAGAATCCCCGTGGATCCTGATGCCAAAAAAGCGACGCCAGACAAACTGGATAAAGCCCTGCGGCATCTGATAGAACAGATGCTTGAGTGTTTTCATGAGGCCGACCTTTCTTTCACGCGTGTCCGCAAGGCACTGAGCAGTATACCAAGGAAGCCAAGCAGAAGGATCAGGTAGGAGGCTATGAAGGCGAGAGAGGCTCCCAAAAGGCCCAGACTGCCAATGAGGCCAAGAGCGATTCCGAACGAGAGGATCACGACCAGAGCATACACAAGCAGCAGTCGCGACTGCAGCCGCAAGATAATGAGAAGGTACTGCAGAAGGGTGGTAATGGCAAGAATGCCGCCTCCAGCAATAATGAGGAGCAGCTCGGTTTTGTAGGCTGCGATATCACCACCATACACGAGATTGAGAATCGGAATCCCAGCAAAGTAGGCGAGCAACAAAGAGCAGAGTGTGATCGTTGCTACGATAGTGACCTGCCGGAACACGCGTCGCCAGAATGCGTGCATGTCTCCGGATTCCAAAAAGCGGCCATAATCACTGAGGGAGGGGATCAAGAAGAAGTTCGAAATCATGTTAATCGCAAATACTGGCAGGAAAATCTGGGTAAAGTAGCCTTGAGCGGTGCTGTCCATGCTGTACTCGATGACAAAGCGCGAAGAGCTCAGAATCAGATTTGACAGTATCAAGCTCCCAAAAAGCGGCAGACATTCCCCTATCAGCTTTTTGATATTCGCAAAATTGAAGGCGCGTGCGGGGTCGACGAGACCTTTCATACGATGCATATTGAAATAGAGATACGCCAAGAGGCATAAGGCAAACATTGCGAGCATCGCCAGTTCGACGCGGCGCGTAAGGAAGAGCACGAGACAAAAGCCTGCCGTTGAGATGAGGGTGCGGAAGAAGACGGCTTGGCCGGAGAGGTCGAGACGTTCCAGACGGATGGCCGCCGCCTGATAAAGCTCTCCCATACAGACAATCAAATAGTACGCAGAGAGCACGATGATGAAGAAAACCTTAAGCCACAGATCGGATTCCTGCAAAGCCAGCCCGAGGCAAATAACAGCAGCTATGGCACAGGCCACTATTCGGAGCCAGAGGTAGTCCGCGAAAGCAAAGCGCCCCTTATAGTCGGTCATCTGCAGGCGCTCAGCCCCCAGACCGCCGAGTACATGGAGCAGGTAGCCGATGGTGTAGGCAATTCCGTAGTAGCCGACCTCTTCGATCGAGGCCAACTGGCTGACGGCGATAAGCATGATGAAGGAATTTGCGGCATAGGTTGTGCTGCCTAAGGCGTTCCAGATAACGCCGACACGTTTAGAAGGTATTTTCTGAATTGCCGCCCGACTCATGACTTTGAGCTTCAGTCTTTCGGCAGTGTGCTGGTTAGGCGGCTACGAAGATTGGTGTCAAATTCATCGAGGAGCTTCAGATTTGCATAGATTGTTTCGATATCCCAGTCCCACCAAGCCAGTTCGCGTAAGAGCTGCCGCTTCTCTTCGTCGAAGCGATAGCGGATCAACCTTGCTGGGTTGCCTGCGACGATGGCGAAGGGCTCCACGTCATGCGTGACCATCGATCCAGCGCCAATTGCCGCACCGTCACCGATCGTCAAGCCTCCTTTGATAGTTACGTTCGCACCGATCCAAACATCGTTACCAATACTGGTCACCTTGGGAGGTTCGTCGGTGTCATTGAGCAAGCCGATTGGCTTGGGGCGCCCTCGAAACGGCGAATGGGCGCCGAACATCCGCAGCGTCGAGAAGGAATGAAAAGGATGGGAGGCCAATCCGACGGTCAGGCCTTGGGCAATTGAGGAGAACTTGCCAATGCGCACTCTACCGATGAAACCAGCTTCCATCATATAGGTGTAGTCTCCGATGGAGACATCCTGAGAAAAGATAGTCCAGCCAGACAGATCGACCTTTTTACCGAGTTTGGGGCGATAGATGGCACGCGAAAGGAGACTGCGCAGGAAACGAGGCAGTTTATAGAAGATAGTCAACAAGAAATGCTTCAAACGGGACATGTAGGCTCGATCCAAACGTATAGCGTAGAACCAGACAAAACCAGATCGGCGGCGGGCTACCTGCCACCCTGCTATTATAACCGGGGAATACCCCTCAATGATACAATACCTCACTGCGGATACGATATTCTCAGAAAGGGCCAAGGAACCGCCTTGGAGGCAAACGCAATGGGACAAGGGGACGTTTTGGGACAGGGGG
>JAIRXA010000176.1 GCA_031268525.1 Coriobacteriales bacterium
TGGCGCAATGCCGAACGTTTTGTAGGCGAGGAGCTGTTTTAGGGAAGTGCCGCTCTATTCATTGCCCTAGACTTTACGCAACTTCAGGCCGATAGCCAAAGACAGGACACTGAAAAAAACCAGGGCAACGGCCCATACGATGCCCATGCCCATCCAGAAGGTCAGTGGATAGATGCGGATCAGAAGCGAATCCCAAGCGAAGGTCCAGGTACCCTCGGAAAAGAACAACTGATGCATAGTGGCAAATACCGCATCGAAGCTCACCATGCTGATGATCGCAAGGAGTAGAACGCAGACGAGCGGCGCAAGTCCTGCGACAGCCAGCACCGGCGCCAAGGCACGTGCTCCCATCCCCCGCCTGATCAACACGATCAGCATCGCTGCGACCGCGAGCGTGAGGGCCACAGTCAACAGCATCGCAGCCCTGAGCACCGTACGCACATCGTCGAGATGCGCGATGACTTCCGGCGTGAAGGCCTCGTACTCATCCTCGCCGATCGGCAACGGGTCTCCCCCACCAAGGGTCACATAGGCCAAGCCGCTATCGGCAAGCGCCACCAGTTCTTCGTGTGTAAACCCGCCAAGCTGGTCGTTGACGGTCCGATCCGCAAGCGCATGGGTCACAGGCGACAGCAGAACAATCATGAAGGACAGGCCAAGGAGCCAGACTGCTATCAGACAGGCAAGCACCACGCGGGCAGCGCGGGCTGTTGGACGGGGCGTAGCTGCCGAGCGAGGCGGAGCGGCTTTGGGAGACGAAGCTGCCGTATGAGACGAAGCGGTTTCGCGGGGCATCAGTAGCGCACCCGCCAGAAGGTCAGCCCCTGAGCGGGAGCGGTCTGCCCGGCACAGGTACGATCGCGTGCTTCGAGCACCTCGCCAATCCACTCTGGCGGATGACGACGCATACCGACTTCTGCCAATGACCCGACGATGATACGAATCATGGAGTGGAGGAAGGCATTGCCGATGACCTGCACGACATGGCAGCTCTCCCCCAGATGGTCGGCGCCAAACACCAACAGACTTCTGATCTCCCGCACGGTGTTTTTATCCCGGCTCGAAGTCGCAACGCAAAAGGAAGTGAAGTCATGCTCCCCCACAAGCAGTTCAGCGGCAGCTTTCATCGCCTGGATATCGAGGGGATGTTCGCGCGGCAACCACCAGACATAGGGCGCGAGGAACAGCGGCGGAGTTGACTTGGTATAGATGCGATAGCGGTATTCGCGCTCAGAGGCCGAGAAACGCGCCGAAAAGCCCGGCGGTTTGAGATCTACGAAGCGAATGACAATATCGTCGGGGGTCAAGGCGTTAAGCGCTGAACGGAGCCGGCCCAAAGAATGCTCGGCGATCTCCTCGGTGCAGAGCCCGAAGGAAACAACCTGTCCGTGAGCGTGGACTCCACGGTCGGTACGGCCTGCTCCCACCGTCTGCACCTCGCGGTGGTAGAGAGTTGCCAGCGCCTGCTCCAGCGCACCTTGGATTGTCTCCTGTCCGGGCTGGCGAGCAAAGCCTCGAAAGGCAGCTCCCCGATAGGCGATCGTCAGGGCGATCTGCGACTGCCTGTCGTCCTCAAACGCAATCTGCGACCGTCCGCCGCCCTCAAGGGCGATCTGCGGCTGTTTGTCGTCCATCTTTGGGACCTCCTTTCTTACGGCGAGGCAACAAAGGTGTCAGAGCGCTGACGGAGCCGCATCTGTTCATAATCTGATAGCCAAACAGCCTGACAGGGCTTTTGAACCATGCCATACTATGGCCATGCGATAAGGCAATCCCCTCCTCTATCGCAGCTGTGCATCAAGACTCGGTTTTGCACAGAAGACGCAATGAAATGCGTCGCATCCCCTCCTTGTAGGCCTCTTCGGTCCCTCCACCGAAGAGGCCGCCTCCTTTTATCGGCACTTCCCTAGCTTATCCCCCGCTTGAGCCACTCAACCAGACGCTGCTGGGTGTCGTCACTGATGGCATGCTCCATGAGACAGGCTTCTTCCGCAGCGATCTGTGGTTCGACCCCAAGCACATCGAGCAGGAAATGATAGAGTGCGTGATGGCGATCGAGCACAGCAGCGGCATAGGCACGCCCTTTGGCGGTCAGTGTGATGTCGCCGTAGTGAGGCTGTTCGACCAGCTCTGCTTTCTTCAGATTGTTGACGGCATTATTGACGCTTGCCTTGCTGACCTCGAGTTTGGTGGCAAGATCAACCGAGCGCACGGGGCCTCCCGCGTCGGAGAGCTCATAGATCGCCTCAAGGTAATCCTCATTGGCCGCTGTGAGTTTTGCCATCCTTCTCGCCTTTCTGCTGGCAGCATGCGGGAATCTGTGCATCCGCCCGATCTGTTGTCACAACGCCCTGAGCAAGCTGCAACTCCTTGTATTCCATGCTACCAGAAAGCTGCTCGGTCTGCCCGTGAACAGGGCAATCCTTGCCCGCAGAGCAGCTGTCACAGGCTGAAATCGGTTTGCGACCCGTCCGCGCAGCCACAATCCGCCAAACGACGATGCCAAAGGCGCCAACGATGACCGCGACTGCAATGACCTCACCGAGCACGGCGTCTCATCCTCCAAACAAGGGCGAACCAATGAACAGACCGCCGACCTGGTAGACCAGCAATGCGATCAGATAGGCCACGCCGACTGAATAGGCAGCCTGACCAAGTGCCCATTTCCAGGAACCGAACTCCTTCTTAAGCGTCGCGAAGGCTGCCATGCAGGGAATATACAGTAGGCAGAAGACCATGAAGCTCAGGGCACCCAGTGGCGTGAACCCAGCGGCTGCAAGCACCGAGGCACTCAGGCCACCACCGAGTGCGCTGTCCTCGGAGATGCCCATGAGCACACCCAGGGTACCGACAACGCTCTCCTTGGCAATGAAGCCGGTCAGCACGGCAACCGCCGCAGTCCAAAACCCAAATCCCAGAGGCGAAAAGATCGGTGCGATGAAGCCGCCGAAGGCTGCCAGCAGTGAACCTTCGATCGCCACCATGCCAAATCCGCCACCTTCAACAGCAGGGCGAAAGCCAAAACTGGAGAAAAACCAGATGACCACACACATCGCAAAGATGATGGTGCCCGCGCGCACCAGATAGCCCTTGAACTTATCCCAGAGCGTCAGCGTAACCGAACGCCAGCGAGGCAGCCGATAGCGTGGCAGCTCGATGACGAACAGGGCAAACTCCCCTTTGAACAGGAGTTTACGCAGGATGATGCCCGAGATAACCGCCACCAACACGCCAAGCAGGTACAGGCCGAAGACGATGAAGTCGGCATAGGCGGCAAAGAACGCGCCCGCAAACACAAGATAGATGGGAGCGCGGGCACCACAGGACATGAAGGGCACCAGCATCAGGGTCAGGCGACGATCCTGCTCGTTATCCATCGTGCGCGCCGCCATTGCCGCCGGCACCGTACAGCCAAAGCCCATCAGCATCGGCAGGAAGCTCTTGCCCGAAAGCCCAAAACGCTTGAACAGCCGATCCATGATAAAGGCGGCACGCGCCATATAGCCACAGTCCTCAAGCAACGTCAGGAAAAAGAACAGCAGCAATATCTTGGGCACGAATGAGAGCACTGCTCCAACGCCACCAACCACGCCGTTGATGACAAGGCTTTCCGACCAGCTCCCCGGCTCAAACAGCGTGGAGAAGGCCGAGCTGAATGCCTCGATACCGCTCTCGACAAGAGTTTGGAGCGCCACTCCCGGTCCAGGCAGGCCGGGGATGCCGAGCAGGGATTCGGTGAAGGTCAGATGAAAGACCGCAAACATCACCACAAGAAAGATCGGGATCGCCCAGATGCGATGGGTGAGCACACGATCAATACGGTCGGAAAGCGCCTGCTTCGCGGTATCTGAGCGGTCGGCACGCAGATAGCTTTCGGCGATGGTGCGTTGGATGTGCTGATAGCGCGCGTCTGCGAAGGCAGTACAGAGCAGCGTGTGCTCATCTTCGAAATCGCGCTTGAGTTGCTCGATACGGTTGATGCTCGTGTCGTCAAGGGTCAGGTGGCGGAGAACCAGATCGTCACTTTCGAGCACCTTGATGGCCGTCCAATGCAGTGGGTAACCTGCGGCGATGGCGTCGCCAAGGTGATGCTCGCGCACGAGATGGTCGTTGAGCAGGGATTCGGTGAGCGCGATCATGCGCTCCAGTGAGGGGTTCGGCAATTCGTGGCGCCGCGGGAGACGGGCATGACCGACCGCATCCATCAGCTCCGCAATCCCCTCACGGTAAGCCGCTGAGATGGGCACAACGGGGACTCCGAGGTCATGCGAAAGCTTGTCGGTATCGATACGATAGCCGTCGCGGGCAACCTCGTCCATCATGTTCAGGGCGATGACCAGCGGTACATTGAGCTCGATGAGCTGTATCGTGAGGTAGAGATTGCGCTCAAGGTTGGTGGCGTCAACGATATTGATGACAACATCGGGCTTCTCGTCAACGAGGTAATCACGCGAGACGATCTCTTCCAGGGAGAAGGGTGACAGCGAGTAGATGCCCGGGAGGTCGATGATCTCGGATTTCCCATAGAGAGGGCGCAGTGAGCCACTCTTCTTCTCAACCGTGACACCCGGCCAGTTGCCAACGTGCTGATTGGCGCCCGTAAGCTCATTGAACAGTGTCGTCTTGCCGGAGTTGGGATTGCCGATGAGAGCAATGCGCTCAGCTCGACTGGATGGCGGGGCCAAGGGGCTTACCTGCGCTGGTGTTGGAGATGCTTCCATAGAAGATGCCGAGCCTGTCGTCTGGGTGGGAGGTGTTGGATCAGACGACATTATGCGACCACAATGCTCCCCGCAAGGTCGTGGGCGATGGCGAGACGACTGTGCTTGACTTCGATGATCAGACCGGCATTGGTGGACGAAAGCACGTTGATGCGTTCGCCGGGGACCAGACCGAGCGTTTCGAGCTTGCTGCGCATCTTTGGTGATGCGTTGAGCGCCACAAGACGATAGTCAGAACCGGGGTTGACGCTGTTGAGAGTCATTGTGACGTCCTCACTCAAAGTTAGAACTATGTGACTTGCCTGTCAGTGTAGCACGCTCAGTGAGCAGTGTCACGGAATGACGTGGCGTATGGCCATCCGCAGGCGCGTGCGTTACGCGTTCAGACCCTAACCGCCCAGACAGTAGGGCGGTTAGGGTCTGAACGCGTAACGTTTATGTGAGTCATACTACAGTATTTACTCACACTTACTTGATTAGTGTGAGTAAATACATTAAACTGCGTGCATGACAACTATGCTAATGACATATAAAGAAGCTGAGGCCGAGTTCGGCTCGCAATACCGTTTGCGCGCCGCACTCGGCAGAGGTGAGCTGTCCAAAATTGAAGGTGGTCTGTACTCGTCGCGTCCTCATGCCGGAAAGTTCGAGGTCATAGCCA
>JAIRXA010000139.1 GCA_031268525.1 Coriobacteriales bacterium
CCAAAAAGTGCTGAGATCATTAGGCCTATTCTTAGGGGCAGAGATATTAAAAGGTACTCATATACGTTCGCTGACAAGTGGATAATCGCTACCTTCCCATCTCGCCACTATAATATCGAAGAATACCCAGCAATCAAGACATGGCTGCTCTCAGCTGAGTGGAGCGATGAGGTTCCCGGTGGGTATGGCCAGCTAAAGCTGGAACAAACAGGCGCCTCCCATGAAATTGACGGCATCAAGTTTAAGTCACGTAAGAAGACAGGCAATAAGTGGTTCGAGACTCAAGACCAAATAGGCTATTGGGACGTATAAATGATGCATTACGCCCACATCGACAATGAAACAGAGCGGAAGTGGTTCCCAGAGCCCAGTGTTGTGCCATTTTGAACTGTGCTATTTTTGGAAACGCCAAACTAAAATAAGCTCTTGGAGCTGTCGACCTATGTCGGGCAGAAGGACATCTGCTCGCGAAAAGGCATATGTTGACTTTTAGTTTGGCGACCAGGGTGGATGTCCTTCTTCTTGAGTCGCTGACAAAGATGGCACGCAATTTGGACATTCCCCTCACATAAACACGGATTCTGAGGAATCCACAGCAAAGGAGGACTTATGTCAAATTCACCGCCAGACGAACAGTTATCATCACAACAAGCGCCACCTGGTTTTCGCCACCAAACCAACCTACCCGCAATCCCTCGTCGGTCGCTTCGGGCTTCATAAGTGGTAGAGGGCTTTCATGTCTCGTCACAAAATGAACCCCTCATGAAAGGGGAAGAATATGGATCTGGATAGAAGGACTTTTCTCAAGAGTGCAGGCGTAGCGAGTGTCGCCGCTTTGGGTCTGAGTGGCTGCTCTCCTGCAGGAGAAAGCAGCTCATCAGCTGAGGGCGAAACCTCGCATTCATTCAATGGTCTGATTACAGAAGAAGATTTCGCTGAGTCCCTTGCCGTTATCGAACCCATCAGCGATTTCGCTGAAGAGAAAACCTATGACATCGTTGTAGTAGGTGCCGGAGTTGCCGGAATGCCTGCCGTCTTAACAGCGCTCGAAGAAGGCGTCAGCGTGTGCTGCCTGCAAAGGGAGTCCGAAGCATCGGCAAATGGTAACTACGAATCGGCCATTATTCTCGAAGAATCCGACGATGCAGGCATCCTCGAATGGATGCAGGCGATGCGCAACACGAACGCCCACCGCGTGAACTGGGATCTCCTCAGGTATTTCGCATATCACTCTGGCGAAACACTGTGTTGGCTTGACAAGATAGCTGATGAGATCAACTGGCCTGCCGACATCTTTACCCCGCGACCTTTACGTGAGTACAGGCTCGGAAAACTCGCCTACTACTGCCATGCATGGAAAAGCAACGATGCCCTGTGCAAGCGTCTCGCCGAGTATGCGACCGAAAAAGGTGCCGACATGTTCTACGAGACGCCCGGTGTGCAGTTGATCCAAGACAGCGAGGGGGCTGTTATCGGTGTTATCGGACAAGACTCCAGCGGCTATATCAAATTTAACGCGAATAAAGGCGTGATTCTGGCAACAGGCGATTACGAGTGCAACAGGTCTCTGTTGTCCAAGTATCTTCCGGATGGAGTGAAATTCGACGCGATCCAGTTCAATCGGACCGGTGACGGTCATCTGATGGCCGTTAATGCGGGTGGGAGGATGATAGATTCACCACATTGCCGTCAGTTCCATGATGTCTACGCCGTTCCCTTTTCAGCATCCGGAACGCCGCTACTCTCAGTGCGTCCGAGTGGCAAACGTTTCATGAATGAGGATACCCAGATGGAGCTATGGAACGAAATGCTGCGATTCGCCAAGCCTGATGAAGAAGCTGGCGTGTTTTACCGCTTCTTCGACTCGGCCTGCGAGTCGAAGTATCCAGACTCGATGAACCTCGACCAGCTTAAGAACTATATCGTTGGTCAACAAATTACCCAAGAGGAGTGTGCCGATGTTCCCTATGAACCGAGTTTGACGGCACTCTATAAAGCGGATACGATCGAAGAACTTGTCGAGCAATTCGGTATAGATGGAGCCGAATTCGCGAAAACCCTCACGACGTGGAACGAAGCGACCGAACAAGGCTTCGATGCGGAGTTTGGATTGGATCCCTCCCTTCTTAAAACAATCGACACGCCTCCCTATTACGGCATCGCTCAGCATGTGAGAATCATCGCTACCAATGCCGGTATCGAGGTGGACGAGAATTATCAGGCAGTAGACAACAACGACAAGCCCATTCCCGGGCTGTTCGTAGTTGGAACCACTGGTGGAGCCGTGTCGGGTTGTCCTGACTGGGTTATGGACGGCGGTGTAAGCAACGGACACTGCCAGACCTCGGGACGCTATGCGGCTATCTATGCTGCCACTGGCGGATACAAACCCTCAAAACCCGTCTCCTGGGATGAGGTCAAGGACAAGTACGCTGCCGTATCCGATCAGGTAAAATACGGAAGCCCCAGCGGTGCTATGGTCGATACAGAGTAATCAGTATTCCACCCAGGCGAAGAAAACCATCTCTCCCCAAGCCCCAACTTCCACAGAGCGGGTGTGTTTCTCTTCGGAGCGCACCCGCTCTATGCCACTAAGCCCCAGATAGCCATGTTATGGCTATCTGGGGCTTAGTGGCTGGGGCATCAGGATTCGAACCTGAATAGCTGGCACCAAAAACCAGAGTCCTGCCGTTGGACGATGCCCCAGTGTGGGTTATCAGTCTATTCCAGCTGATCCTCGATGTCGAGTTCCATCATGGCAACATTGTCGCGCATGATCTTCGCACGTTCACGGGACAGGGCGCCCTTGTTCAGGGCCGCCTCGATGGCGTCGCGCTCAAAGGCAAGTGCCCTTGCCTGCGTGGCCAGCAACTGCTTTTCATAATGGCGCTGGGCGTTGTTGGGAGATCGCCGCGTATGACCGCGGTTCAACCGTCGCTGGAACTCGGCGATCATTTGCTCGGCAAGCTTGCGCGTGTCTTCATCTGAGCTGGGGTCCGCACAAAGCTCGGCCAACTGCTCCGAGGTATACCGCAGATTCTCGAACATCAGACCCCGCAGCTCAAAGCTGGCAGTACGACGGTTGAGCCGCTTCGACGCGGCCCAGCCATGCGTGCGTTTGATCTGACGTATCCGCTTTTTGGCGCCCATGCTGTGGCGGATCAGAGTGAAGATACTGCGAAGCTCCCAACGTATCGGATTATGGTGTTCTATGCGCGCCTTTATGTGGCTGATTTGATTGAGATAGAGCAGACCCACGATGGTGCTGACCTTGTTTTCGTCAATCAGTTCCAGAGTATGCTGGGCATCCCAGTCGATGACGCGGATTCGCAGCGCATCCTCGATGGGGTCGGTGCAGTCGTTGTTTTCGCGCATCGTGGAGATACGGTTGGTGTAGTGGCGGATGACCTCGTTGGTGGCCATTTTGTCGGCATCGCCCACGCTTTCGGCCAACTGATAGATGACCGTACGATAGATGTCCAGTATGGCGAGCAGCTCGCTTTCTGGTGGCAGGGCGTCGTTTTTCTTGGGAGCGATCAGAGGCACAGCGATGTTGGTCAACAGCAGCGAGAGCACGATGACGCCCGAGGCCAGAAAGAGGATCAGGTCGCGCTCGGGAAAGAGCTGGCCGGATGCCAGAGAGACGGGGATGGTGAGCAGTACAGCCAGCGTTATGGCGCCCTTCGCCCCTGTCAGGGATAAGAGCAGCGCATCATA
>JAIRXA010000171.1 GCA_031268525.1 Coriobacteriales bacterium
CTCAAAAAGTTGTCACTTTTGCCCCGTCCCCTTTGGCACCTTTGTCACTTTTGGCACCTTTGCCCCCTTTGGCACCTTTCTCAGATGAACCTTCTGTCTCAAAAAGCAGACGCTCAGTACAGGGCCGCCGAGCAGAAGGCCACTGTATTGGGGCCGTGGTAGTAGGGGATTTTTGCCAGATTGCAGACGGCCGAGACGAGCAGACCGGAAGCCTCCATCGAGGGGTAGGTTCGCTCCGGGAAGCGACAGGGCGCATCCGGACAGGTGCAGCTCTCGCAGATCTCGCAGTGCCCTGCACCGAGCAGAAGAATATCGTCAGGGGACGTCTCTACGGCGTCGACCAGGGCGTGAAAACGTCGTTTGTGTTCGGCGCCGGCGCTGGCGATGGCCTCAAAGTCAAAGGCGTCCTCCATCTGCGCGACGGTCTGAAAGACATAGCCATCCGTATAGTGCGAGAACTGCTCTGCATACTCTTCAAGACTTCCACAGGCCGGCGGGCAGGCCCAATTCTTGTTGTAGGAGTGGCATTTGTCGGCCGCACACATCGCTCGTACCTCGGGTTCGACTCGCAGGTCAGACGCCGAGAACGCCCCGATACTCTCAAAGCCGCTCTCTTCGATCAATCTCTTGAGTTGCTCGTCCATCCGCTTGTCTCCTTTGTAGTATCAGGGTTCAAAAATCATATACTCGGTGAAGAAGCGATTGAAGCTCGTGCTGGTCGAGAGCTCCACATAGCGGCACTGCCGTGTGAGCTCTGACAGCTCTTCACGGGCCTGTGTGGAGATGAGAGCGGCACTGGCACCTTCTATCGAGGTGTTGCCAACAGCCTGGGCGCGGTCAAGCAGCTCGAAGGGAAAGAGGCCGACCGTTGCGGCATTTGTCAGATCGAGTCGTCGGCCAAATCCTCCGGCAATGAAGAGCGCATCGAGGTCGGATGTGCTCAGGCCGAGATCCTCCAACAGAACAAGTACACCAGAAAAAATAGCGGATTTGGCGAGCTGGACATTGCGTATATCCACCTGCGTGAGATAGACCGAGCGATCCTCGGTCAGGTAGAAGACCGAAAAACCACCTTCGGTTCCCAGACGATTCAGGAGTGTAGTGGGTAGGTCAGGTATGTTGGCGGCCTTTTCGGCGCTGAGCAAGCGCCCCGTATTCTCGATGATGCCACGGCGCAAAAGAATGGCGATGAGGTCAATCAGCCCGGTGCCGCAGATGCCAACGGGCGTCTTGTTGCCGATGGTCTCAATCTCAAGGATGCCATCCAGCTCGCGCGCGGCGTTGATTGCCCCAGGTAGCGCCGGCATCCCAAAGCGGATGTTCGCGCCTTCAAAGACGGGCCCGGCCGCTGTCGCACAACTGACGATATCAGCCTTACTACCGATCGCCATCTCACCGTTCGTTCCCAGATCGATGAGCAGTTGTGGACGTTCGCTGGTATGCACTCCGCAGGCCAGCAGGCCGCAGGTGATGTCTCCGCCCACATAGCCTGCTACGCAGGGTGCGAGATAGACGGGGGTATCCAGGCGTGCGACCTGTCGCTCTTCTCCGAACAGCGACAAAGGCTCGAAAGGGGATACGCCTATGGTGTCGGGCGGCAGGCCCGAGGCGATGTGCTGCATGATCGTGTTTCCCGCAAGCGTGATACGCACGATCTGCTCCCGGCTGATCTCAGCCTCTGCGCACAGGCGCTCGATGAGCTGGGCCAATGCGCGTGTGATGGCGCTTTCCATCGCATCGAGCTGTCCAGCCATACTGGCATCGATGCGGCTGATGACGTCCGCGCCGAAGACCGCCTGGGGGTTGACGAGAGTCGCGGTAGCCAACAGCGAGCCATCGGATAGATCAAAGAGGCGACATGCCAGGGTCGTGGTCCCGAGGTCGAAGGCGACCCCGCAGCCCGAAACGCCCATGTTCACAGCGAAGTCATGTGCCAGCGATAGGCCAGCATCCTCGATGAGCATCGGTACCTCTTCGCCGACCTCCAGGGTCATGCCATCGGTGACGATCGTTTGACAGGCGAGCTGGAAGCGCAGACCGGCTTCGTCGCGCACGAACAGGCCGCACTTGCCGCAGGTTCCCTTGCCACCGCAGGGAGCAGAGAAAGGGATTCCCGTATCGCGGATCAGTCCCAGTGCCGTTTGTCCTTCATGGGCGGCAAGCTCGGTGTGTGTATCGCCGTGGTGTACCGTTATCAGGGGCTGTGACATTCCTGCTCCAATTCCTGTTCTCGTCGTTCTATCGTTCCGTCATTCCATCGTTCCATCATACTCCCCTATGCGGCAAATCGGCTGAGCAAGCCTGCCCAATGCGTCAAGGTGTTTACGTGCAATGCGCACATTGTCTGAAGCTCTCGTGGATGGCGGGATAAATGAGGTCTACCATGTGACCATGTTGAGGACAGGTGCATGCGACGACGCCTGTTACCAAGAACAATTCCCGTAGAAAGGGGAAAACCATGGCAATCCTGGACGACATCTCTGCGGCAGTACAGGCTGGTAAGAAGAAGGATGTCGAGGCGCTTGTGCAGCAGGCTATCAGCGAAGGCGTCTCTGCGCAGGATATCCTCAACGGCGGACTGCTCGCCGCTATGGACATCATCGGTCCCAAGTTCAAGAATAACGAGATCTTCGTACCCGAGGTCCTCGTGGCCGCTCGCGCCATGAATGCCGGTACCGTTCTGCTCAAGCCGCTGCTGGCTTCCGCTGGCACCGAACCGCTTGGTAAGGCTGTCATTGGCACCGTCAAGGGCGACATGCACGACATTGGCAAGAACCTCGTCAAGATGATGATCGAGGGCAAGGGTATCGATGTCGAGGATCTGGGCGTGGATGTTGCGCCGGAAGCCTTCGTCGAGTACGTGCAGGCGCATGAGGACGTGAATCTGGTTGCGCTGTCTGCGCTGCTGACCACGACACTCCCTGCTCTCGAGGATACCGTCAAGGCCATCCATGACGCAGGCTTGTCCGGTCGCGTGAAGATCATCATCGGTGGCGCGCCGGTTACTCAGGAACTCGCCGACCAGATCGGTGCCGACGGCTATTCTGCCGATGCCGGTTCCGCTGCTGCCAAGGCTGCACAACTGGTTGCCTGATCCGCGGTTTTCAGAGAGTGTTTCCAGAGGCCGGGCTTTGCTCGGCCTCTGCGATTCTAGGCGCCAAAGGGGGACGGCATGTGCCAAAGGGGGACGGGGCAAAAGGGTGCCAAAAGGGGACGGGGCAAAAGTGACAACTTTTTGTGCGTACGCTCAAAAATTTGTGACTTTTTCC
>JAIRXA010000031.1 GCA_031268525.1 Coriobacteriales bacterium
ATGTTGTCGTGAGTGCCGCTGCCCTCAGCAAGCCTGTAGATGATCCGAGCCTTCTCCTCAAGATCGGTCGGCAGCTCCAAAATGTCCGCCAACTGTTCGTCACTGATGCCTTTATATGCCCCATCAGAACAGAGAAGATACGTGGCGGATACTGTTCCGCAGTGGTCGTCACCAGCTATCGCGGGCCTGAAGCGGTCTCTCTTCGCCCCCAGGAAACGTGTAATGGTGTTGTTCAGTATCGCCTGCTCCCCCTCATCGACAGGAACACACCCGTCCATCTCTCTCTCCTTCAGCCGCGTGTGATCCTCACTGAGCTGCAAGAAAGCGCCGTCGCAAAGGCGATAGACGCGTGTGTCTCCTGCGTTGAGCACAAGATACCCGTCCTCGTCCAGATAAAGGGCAGCAACGGTTGTCTTCATATCTGCACAACGTGTGTCCTTTTTCTGCTCTATTTTCACTTTGTCGTCAGCCTTGAAGAGCTCGGCACACAGGGTAAACGGATCTTGCTTCTTATCGCAGGCGTCCATCAGGCTCAGCGCCGCCGTGGATGCCGCCTTGTCGCCGAACCCGCAACCGCCAACACCGTCACAGATGACCGCTATGAAGTGCTCTTTTGCCTGCCCAACAAGCTCACCGTTCTTGATCAGATTGCCGTCCACCATGATGCGGTCCTCGTTCTTGTCTCGACACCGTCCACTGTTGGTGAGCGCATAGAAGTCATAGTGCATAATCACCCGCGTTGTCTGTGTCTGCGCCTACAGCATCTGCACCTGCGCTGTCACTGGTTATCCTCTTACGCGACAGGCGCGCCAAAGACCCGATATCGTACGTGCCATCGATGCTGTTCCCGCTTCCGCGTTTGTCCAGGTCTGGGCTGTCATTCCTTTGGGATACATCCCATTGCTTAAGACGCACGGCGAGTAGCACGGCTGCCAATGGGTGTGGGCGCAGAGAGAGCGCATCGGGATGCGGCTCTGCAATTCCGGCGGTCATCTGCCGAATAGGATGTCCACCGCAGGCCACGAGGTGTTCCCAAAGCCCCCAATCTCGGGCGACAACCATCCCTCCCTCGCCTATGTCTATCGGCTCCTTGCCTGGCCCAAAGCTGAAGACCGCCAGATCGCCTGCCGTACCGGCTGGATGCCCCTTGAACCTGTAGCCGAACACGCGGGCACAGTCCTCGATCACCAGCACCTCAGGAGGGAAGATGGCGCGTATTGCAGCCGTGTCAACGCCCTCCCCAAGGTGGCTCACAACGATTGCCCTGGTTTTGGCGCTTATATGACTCAGCAGACCTGCCCCGTCCTTTTGGACATAGCACCTGTTTGGCACGACCACGGCTGTGGCGCCAAGAGTCTGTACCATGACCAGAGTCGCCCCCCAATCGTGTGCTGGTATGATAACCTCGCAGCCTGCGCCCAAACCGATTGCTCTCATTGCTATGAGCATCCCCGCCGTGGCGCTGGGCACCATCAGGGAGGGTCGCCCCTCATGCAGGCTTGCAAACAGTCTCTCGGCCTCACGGACTGCACCGCAACCGGTAATTTGACTGGTTGTCTCGCTCGGCATGCTCTCGTTCATCCACAAAGCAAGGTCGGCAATGACGCTTTCAAGCCAGTTGCTGTCCGAGTGTAGGTGCTGCTTGCTTTCTGCGCTCATTCTGGCCACCTCAGTAGCCTGCCTGTCGCAAGTCGAGGATATGGGTATGGAGCTTGTCTCTATCCACATCGCCTGTCCCCATGTCTATGAACGGCAGCAGATATGTAGGCGGCACGTAATCTGTAATGCCTGCCCTCCAAGCGGCGGTCCAAGGCATGTAGTCATCGGGGAGCGTAAACAGCACAGCCTCCATGGACGCTTTCTGCTCGGTAAGGCCGAATACGCAATGCGTCCGCTTCAGAGCATGCTCTATGTCGCTGGCAACAACCGTTGCTGACCCGCGCCTGTGAGCGCTGACGCGAGCGCTATTTAAGATGAGCTGGATCTGGCGTCCATCGATGGGCTGGCCGAATGTCGTAGATGCGGCATGGGCAGCGCCGTTCTCAAGGGTGACGCCTTTCTCTGTTGCTTTCAGCTCCATAATGTGTGCGCGGTCGCCCGGCGACGATGCTTCAAGCACCGGCAATACGATCATGCGGCTTCTGATGGCCGCATCCAACCCCCCTGGGTTGTTGGTGAGTGCCAGGATGGAAAGTTCCGAGGGAGCGCCAGTGTCGCCTGTCTTGGACATGATCATACCGCGCAGCGAGGGATAGACCGAGCTTGACTCACTTGTCGCGGAATCCGCACGCTTACTCAGCAAGCCTTGGTCGGCCTCGTCAATTATCAGCAGTACCCGTCCACAGCTCTCCACGATCTTGAATACATTAGCCATATTTTGCTCGGATTCGCCCACCCATTTGCTCAAGGGGGATTGAAGCAGCACGGGCACGGCGTCTAACGCATGGGCGATTGCGATAGCTACCGTGTTCTTTCCGGTGCCTGGAGGACCGGCGAGGATCAACCGAAGACTGGTTTCGCCTATACCTATCTGATTGTTAACGTATGCCTTGACGTTATGGAGTCCGGCAACCTCATCAAAGGTTCTCGCTTCATCAAGGACGAGCAAGCTGTCTCCTGCAAGCCGGGCTATCACCTTACGCTTTTCGGCAAGCACGGTCTTCATTGTTAGGGGCTTATCTGCCGTCGAGGAGTAGCGCATCCGGGATATTGAATCGAGGCTCATGCCTCCAGCAGCACGGGCAAGACGGTCAGGAGCCAGACTACCTTCTAAGAAAAGGGGATGCTCCTGATGAATCAGCCATCGCTCTATAGCTCCGCGACGCTCCGTCTCACCGGGCAGGGACACATCGATGGTGGCAACCCCGTCCATGGCGAGTAGACGTTGGTCGATGGAGCCTGCTCGGGAGATCAGCACTATGCGATGGCCAGAGGCCTGAAACTCGTAGTTCACTGCCCGTGACTCAAATTGTTCCATGATGCGGCTGGTCTCATAGGTGGAAGCGTTGGCCCCCGAGCAAGGGAGTAGGCCATCC
Source organism: Coriobacteriales bacterium (assembly GCA_031268525.1). Taxonomy (GTDB): domain Bacteria; phylum Actinomycetota; class Coriobacteriia; order Coriobacteriales; family UBA8131; genus JAIRXA01. The sequence continues at coordinate 3,036 of JAIRXA010000031.1, forward strand.
GCCCAGTCAACGACCAGCAGACAAGGCCTACCCTCCTGCTCCATGGCTTGGAATATCTCGTCGATACTGATGGTTGGCGAGTCTTCTGGCGCGACTTGAGGCAAACGCCTTACGGCAAGCCCCTCTTGAGCTACAACTGCCGATGCGCCTCCTGCTAGCGAGTAACGCACGGTTGGCATACCGTGCTCAGCAGCCTTGGAAGCAAGCACGAGTTCTATTCGCGTGTTCGTCTCTCCGTTAAAGAAGATATCATCGGTGTTGCCGGTGAGCACCACCAGGTTGTTGTTCTTGAAAGCATCCTCCAGAGCATCCGAGATGTTCTGTGTGCGTAGCGTCTTGTGGTCAGCCATGATTAACTCGCCTCCATCATTTTGTTGGTGTGCTTTACTGTCGTCTTGTGGAGAGACTTGGGCCCAGACTTCCCTGATCCATCTTTGGCGCTCACCCACCCGGCGGCCAGGTTGGCGGCGTGCATCTTGCCTGCCTTGCGCAGCATATCGCCCCCCTTGGTGCTACCATGCTTACGTGACTTACACGGCTTGCCCAGCTTGATGCCGCTCCTCTCAAGCTCTTCTACTATGCGCTCATCTGCTTTCTTGCAAGCCTCCCCAGTAAGCCCTGCGCCGTCACGCATGAGATTGAGATTCTTGTCGATGCCAATGACTCGCACCTCGTGGCCTCTGGTGGCCTGGATTGCGCTTGCCGTGTGCCCCTCCACGCTGATAGTCTGGTACCCTAGCCTTTGCAGGGCACCCTCTGTGATGCTTGCATACATGCGGCGCTCCTGCGTTGCCGTCTCCACGGCTGCCTGCCTGATTGCAGTCGACACCTTCTGTTGAGCGACTTGAGCGGCAGCTACATCAGTCTCTCTTGTCTTTTGCAACTGAGCAAGGGACTGCTTGGCATCAAGCAGCATGCTCTTGGTAGTTGCAGATAGGTCCAGGGCAACCTGTGCTTTGTCGAGTAGCGTCTCGGCACGTGCGACAAGCGTTTGCTGGTCGCCAACATTGAGCAGACTCATCTTGTCTGCCTGGGCCAGCAGGTCTTGGGAGCCCAAGCCGTTCAAGACATTTGTTGGGAGCTTCCCAAACTGTTCTTCGAGGTTCTGTCGCGCCACCTCCTCGATGAGCAGCAGGGGCTGAGGGATGGTCTTTGTTGTCTCTTCGCGTGACATGGTTTCTCCAATCGTCGTGTTATCTTATAGGTTGGATAGGTCGGATTCGTCAGGGTGGGCTTCGTTTGTGCGGACGTCGGCCGCATAGGCTGTGCCGTCCACCCAGTCCTCGTCCTCAGCCTCCTGAGGAACAAGTGTTGGGCCACCATCGACCACATCGCCCTTGCCCTGTTCCTGTTTGGCGCGCTCAGTTCGAGACGTCACGTTTGTCGTCGCCGGTTCGTACCTGCCTCGGACCCTGCGGATGTGCAGGAACAAGGGCAGTGCCATGCCCAGCCACAGTTCGGCAGGTAATGTCAGGCACTCAGCCACAGCATAGAGCGCGGTCTCCTGCTCGATCCTCGTCTGCAGGCTTGCCAGCTTGCCCTTATCCACAGCCAGGGCTAAGGCATCCCCATCGTCGAGAGATGCTGTAGCCGCATTAGCCTCAAGCGTGGTGATGGTATTTTGCAGACGTATCATCTCGTCGGTATGTGCGATTTCGGCACGCACCGAAGAAAAGTAGGAGGCGAAGAGGCACAATACCAGGAGAATGACCACCGTTAAGATGATGCTGATGCGGAACCGCGCCTCGGTGATGAGCTTGGCCTGATGGCGCTCGAAGAGCACAGTGAGCCAAACTGAGCAACCCGCAAGCATAGCCACAAAAAGCAGGGCGATAGCTGCCGAAACTACAAAGTTATGAGTAATCCCCATAGCCAGCTGGAACAGCAGCAGCATGTTGGTGGCGGCAACAACCAGCCAGAGCACGAACTTCAGGACTATCGTCTTCATGTCTTTGGCGGAAGGCTCGATGCCATTGGGAAACTCTGCCAAGGCCTCGTTTGCCTCTTCGTGTGCCAAGGCTACCGCTCGCTCATGTGCCGTTGGCTGGGGGATGGTCTTTGTCGTCTCTTCGTGTGACATGGTTTCTCCAATCGTCGTGTTATCTTATAGATCGAATCCGTTGGAGCGAACTGCGCTCATACGGAAGATAGCCGTATAGACTCTGCCGTCTGCCCAGATCTCGTCGTCAGCCTTTTCCGGAATGAACGCTGGGTTGTCGCCGACCGGAGTGCCCTGTGCGTCTACCCATGACTCAAACACGTAACCTTGGTCTGGTTCAGCTGTGCAACCTTGAGAGATGCCCGTTGCGAGAGCAAGCCTTTCGCTGGCCTCAGACACGCTACCTCCTGCTGTCGCTTCATAAAATATGGTGACATCTGGCGACTCTGCGAATGTGGCCAAGAAAGTAACCCCGTCTTCCCAGGCTTCGTTCTCAGCCTTACTCGGCATGAACCCTGGGTCCTCGGTCACTGTGTTGCCCAGTTCGTCAGTCCAGCCGACAAACTCATAGCCTGGAGAGGGAGCCGCCACTGAGCCAGTGACTATGCCCAGCAGTGATTCGACACTCTCACTCTCCGGCTGCACGCTGCCACCAGCAGTTGCCGTATAGCGGATTGTCGAGAGGAGAATGGTGTCGTCGGGGTCAGGGGTGCGCGGGTTGTTCAAATTTGTGGCGTGCGCGTTGTTGGCGCCTGCTGGCAGCTGACCTGGTTCAGCATCGAGACCTATGGCCTCAAACGGCACACGGGCTTCCCACATGGTGCCGCGTAGGCGCTCCCACGTCTGGGCATTGAGCACATCGATCGTGCCGCGCTCCTGCTCGGCGCTCTCAGTATTGGCTTTCATGCTCGCCATTGCCATTTCATACTTGTTTCTGGCTTTACGTATGGATGAGAATACGGGCAACACCATGCCCAGCCACAGTTCAGCAGGCAATGCCAGGCACTCAGCCACGGCGTAGAGCGTGGTCTCCTGCTCGATCCCGGACTGCAGGTTTACCAACTTGTCCTTATCTACGGCAAGGACTAGGGCGTCCTCATCGTTGAGGGGTGCTGTGGCCGCGTCAGCCTCAAGCGTGGCGATGGTGTTTTGCAGACGTAGCTTCTCGGCCGCATTCGCATTCTCCGCACGCATGGAGGAGAGGGAGTAGGTGAAGACGCCAAACACCAGCAAAACGGCAACGGTGAGACCGACGCTGATGCGGAACCGCGCCTCGGTGATGAGCTTGGCTTGATGGCGCTCGAAGAGCCCATTGAGCCAGACTGAGCAACCCTCAAGAAGCGCCACAAAAACCGGAGCGATGATTGCCGAGATTACAAAGCTATGAGTGATCCCCATAGCCAGCTGGAACAGCAGCAGCATGCTGATGACGGCGACAACCAGCCAGAGCACGAACTTCAGGACTATCGTCTTCATGTCCTTGGCAGAAGGCATGACGCCGTTGGGAAACTCTGCCAAAGCTTCGTCTACATCTGCTTGCGCCGTTGCTGTCCCTCGATCATATATTGTAGCGGTACGTTCAATCTCGGCAAGTTTGGTGTTGGCCTCGCCTATTATCTTGGTGATGTGGTCGCGAGGATTTTGTCGGATGTACTCGAGCTCCTCCTGGTGCTGCAGCTCAGCCTCTTCTGCCAGGCGGCGTTCCTCCTCTTCCCGCGCAAGCTGTGCCCTCGCAGCCTCCTCTGCGGCGATACGTGCCACATCAGCGTTTGCGATGGCATTCGCCTCGGCCAGTGCGGCCTGGGCGGCTGCCTGCTCATCTCTGTGCTCCTTCAGCTTTGCGCTCCCTGCCCAAAGGACTGTCCCCGCCGTCGCCACAGCTCCAACCCCCAGAGCAACTTGGGGAAGGCTCAAGGTGCTCAACATGCTCAACAAGCCCGTATCCATGGTGCCCTCCTTTATTGACCGAATGCTGCCATGAAAGCTGCGTCGGCTTGTTCCGGCGCATAAACCGTGATTGCCGACTCGCTTACGCCCATGTTGACGAGGTACTCTCTGTACTCGTCTTCAAGCTGGTGCTGGTAGTCGACATCCCCTGACGTGTAGGGCTTGATGATGGAGACACTGCTGCCTGCAAGAGTTCCGTCGTAAGCTATGTCCTGATTGTTTTCCAAATCACTGCACACGATAACGGGCGACCCCGCTGGCAGAACCCGTGCCAGGGCGGACGTGGTGGCACAAATGCCGCTCCACTGATCATCGACGAGTTCGATGGACGCTAGTTTGGCGAGCGCCTCATCTCGTGACTGTACTGCCGCGTCGTACTGCGGTCGCCATACATTGTCACGGAAGGTGCCCCATTTCGCGACATCATCGGCGTAGCTCTCCTCATCTGTGTTGGTCGGGCGTGGCGGCAATGTCGAATATCCGCTGATTTTGACCTCATAGTGATCCTGTGCACCGTATGCTAGAGGGTCGGTTCCCACCATATAGATATAGATGGTCAGTGCGCCCTGGCCAGGCAGCCCGTCCCTGAGGTCTTCTGGTAATACCTGGACGTAGTTGGTCACCTGACCTATCAGACGCTGACTCATGTCACCGACGAAAGAAGGGTCGGTCGAGCTGCTGCCGTCAAGGATAACTCCTAAATACCTGTCGACAAGCGTGTTGACCGCATACTGCGTTTCTGAGATTGCTGCATCTGCACTTGTTGTCGCGCCACAACCGGGCAGTGTGGTAGCCAGAACTGCAGCAGTAATAACCGCCAGCGCCGCTTTAGTGGCGTTTGCGACCACTGTCTTGAAGCCCTTACTCGTTATCATGCTTGTCTTCATGCTGGTGTCCTTTCTGTCGGATCTTGTGTCTGCTAAACCATATCGTAGAAAATATGTCTGTCGGGATTCCGCTTGTCTGTTGCTCAACACAATTCTGTGGCCTTCTATCAGGCTGCTTTTCTGGGCGTTCGAATAGGCCTGCCACGTCGGGGCATTACAACTCTCACGTTCTGTGACAGAGACTTGTCCTCAAAAACCTGCTGGAGGAACTCGCCCTGGGCCAGATATATCTTCTCGTGGCCGTCCTTCTCCATGACATCAATTGTCTGGCTCCAGATGTCGTCGAGATATTCGACGAATTCCCATGTATTGCCGCGTTTGAGATAGCGATTGTGGTAGGTGTTTTTGTCATCCATGGCGGGAATAACGAGTGTGAAGTTTATATTGTTCTGAGACAGAAGCGACGCAATATCATCTCTGTAGGTCAGGAGAAGAACGATATCGCCCCTGCGTTCCAATTCTGACTTGATTGCCGATAAGTAATTCCAAGGCCACTCCGGATTGCCGCCGTTCTCGATACTCCAAGGAATTATGGTTTTGTCTGCCTCGTCAGCGAGATGGTCTTCAAGCCATTCATAGTCGTGGGTCTCCAAGTCGATGAACTTGTGAGGCTGATTGCTTGCGAGAACGGATTTCCCACTGCCTGGCAGGGTAAACAGCACTCTGCTCGGGAGGTTGGAGACGCGACAGCGATTTCTGCATACGACGATGACCGAGAACACTATCGCCTCTGTTGCTATCCAAGCGACGACAGGATAGATGGCATCCATCGAGTAACTTGAGGCTGTCAAGAGGGACAACGATCTTCCTACGACAGACGCCGCATATGACAGTGCATTTTCAGACTGCGGAAGCCTGCCTATCTTAATGATTGTTGGCACATAGGCAAAAATACCGGCCGTACACATGCAGTACATCGCTACCGTAGGCGCAAATACCCCAAAAAGGCTCAAGCTCAGTACCAATGCGGACAGGCATATGCTGGCTCTATCTATGGTGCCTATGGACAGCGCTCCCTGCCTGATAAGCTTTCCAAAAGAGAAGATGCCGGCTATGCCAAACACGATGCCCGCTATGACAGTCCCTACGCCGCCGACAATCGCTCCACCTGCGCCGTTTTGAAACATAACAATTGACGAGAACATCGCAAATACCGCATTTGTGAGCCAGGACACAGGGTGCGGCTTGGTCGTCCTGAATTTGAACGTTGTGATTGCGTAAGGGATGTGGCGACACAAGATCAGGGATAACGCGATAATGCCAATCAGCTCTTTCATCTCAGCATCTCCAGTTCTGACGTGTCAGTTAAAGGACACCTAGAGATTACCGCTGATGGTCGGCTTGGCGGAATTTTGAATTATGAGTTGGGTAATGGGGGGGTTATGCACCCTCGGTTCTCATGCTACCGGCAAGCAGAGGCCCGCGGCGGGAACCCGTTGGTCGATAACAACATCGTGTTCGTCAACACCAAAGACGGCTACCGCAACCACTCGCACTTTCGTGACGGCTGCACTCTGTATGATTGCTGCATCGCTCTGCCTTCTGGGCGACTCCAAAAAACAGCCAAACCACGCGCGAATCGCTGAAGCCGCGCCGCAACACCGTATCGGATCTGGCGTCCCCCTGACCCACTTCGCCTCGGTACTCTCACACTTTGATGGCGGAGACGGCGCTACAGAAACGGTCGGCAAACCGCGAGAGTGTCTCGTAACTATTGTCGGGCAAGTGCACATGAAGGACGCGTCGATTGCGCGAAGCCAATGCCTCAAAATCGGCACGGGCCTGAGTTGTTGCCAGCTGCCCGAGCGTACAGCTCTCGCCCGGGATCAC
>JAIRXA010000041.1 GCA_031268525.1 Coriobacteriales bacterium
GCGCTCGCCGTACGCGGCTGCGATTCGCGCGCCATCAACCGCATGATAGCCGATCGCCAGATCGTGCGTGACGAGGTGCTGCTGCTGGGCATCCCCTGCCCGGGTATGCTCGATCGGGCCACCAATAATGAACTCATGAAGTGCCAGAACTGCACACACCGTAACCCCGTGGTCTACGATCAGATGATCGGCGAGCCGGTTGAGGAGCGTCAACCGGATCGCTTTAAGGTGGTGCGCGGCTTTGAGGCAATGGCCCGCGACAAGCGCACGGCTTACTTTGACGCGGCGTGGGAGCGCTGTATTCGCTGTTATGCCTGTCGCGAGGTGTGTCCCGTCTGCACCTGCCGGGAGTGTTTTGTCGATCAGGATCGTGTTGGCTGGCAGGGCAAGCAGGCCAACGTCAACGAGAATCGCTTCTACAATCTCACCCGTGTCTTCCATATCGGCGACCGCTGCATCGAGTGTGGCGAGTGCGAGCGCGCCTGCCCGATGGGCCTGCCGCTGATGGCCTTAAATCGCAAATTCGTGAGCGATCTGAACTCCCTGTTCAATGCTGGTGAGGCGGGCCTGAACGACGAGCTCGATAACGCTTTCGGGCACTATGATCTGGCTGACGGAGAGGAGTTCATGTGATGATCTTGGCGAAAGATCAGCTCACGGGCCTGCTCGACCATCTTTCGACGGGTCAGGCGCGTCTGTATGTCCCCGCGCGTGTGGACGCTACGAGCCGCTTTGCGCTCTATGGGCCGGGTATCAAGACGGCTTTTAACCTCGTCAGCACCATGATGCCGCCCAAGGATCTGCTCTTTCCGCAGACTCAGAAGATGTATCGCTATGGCTTTGATGCCGAAGGCGTGCCCTTCATCGACCCCGTGCATGACGACGATGAGGTCATCGCCTTTGGCCTGCGCCCCTGCGATATGGCCAGTATCGACTGCATGGATGAGGTCTTTCTCACCAAGGGCTACGCGGATGAGTTCTACACGCCGCGCCGCGAGAAGCTGCTGACGGTGGTCATCGGCTGCACGGCGCCCGCCGAAACCTGTTTCTGCTCCTCGATGGGCGGGGCGACCGACGCGGCCCCCACGGCGGATATCCAGCTCAATGAGACGACCGATGGGGCAGCCTATACGGTCAAAGCCCATACGGAGAAGGGCGAGGCCGCCTTGAGCGATTGGGAGACCTTCACCAGCGATGGTGACGGCGATCCGATCAAGGCCAGCTGTAGTCTGGTGGTCTCGATGGATGGCATCAAGGAAAAACTCGACACGATGTACGATCATCCTCTCTGGGAGCGCATCGCCCGGAAGTGCGTGACCTGCGGCACCTGCACCTACGTCTGCCCAACCTGCCACTGCTTTGATATCGGACAGAACAACCGCATGAAAGAAGGGGAGCGTTTTCGCAGCTGGGACAGCTGTATGTTCTCCAGCTACACGCTCATGGCTGGCCACCACAACCCGCGCGCCGACAAGATGCCTCGTGTGCGTCAGCGCTTCCTGCATAAACTCTGTTTCTTTGAGGATCGCTACGGACGCTCGCTGTGTGTTGGCTGCGGTCGTTGTGTGGAGAAGTGTCCCGTCGCTCTGGATATCACCGAGCTGATCGACGAGATCGGTGCTCTGGATCTGCCCAGCGCCACTGATGCATCCCGAGCTACAGATGTGCCTCGTGCCACTGACGCACCCGGCGCCACGGATGCACCGCCAGCCGTGGCCAGCGCCGCATCTGTCGCAGACGCACCGCCAGCCATGACCGCAAAGGAGGTTGGAGCCTGATGAGCGCCATCACCATTGAGCATGGGTGCGCCCGCGCTCTCGAACAACTGGTTCCCGTGATCTGCACGATCAAGGACATCTCCGCCGAAACCTCCGACGTCAAAGCCTTTCGCGTTCAAACTCCCGAGGGCACGCGTCCCTTTGATTGCGAGCCCGGTCAGACTGCGATGCTGTCGGTCATCCCCTATGGCGAGTGCATGTTCTGTGTCTCGGCGGTCGGGGAGGACTATCTGGAGTTCACCGTCAAGCAGGTGGGCTCTGTTACCGAGCAGTTGCACGAGCTGGCCATCGGTTCTACTGTCGGTTTGCGCGGTCCCTATGGCAATTGGTTTCCCACCGAAGGGCTCAAAGGTCGCGACGTGCTCTTCGTCGGCGGCGGTATCGGCCTGGCTCCCCTGCGTGCGTTACTCACCTATCTGCTGGAGCACCGCGAGGATTATGGGCGCATCGACCTGGTGTATTCCGGCTCGACACGCGATGACCTGATCTTTCTCAACGACATTCAGCGTGTCTGGCCCAAATTGCCCGATGTGCACATGCACGTAAGCGTCTATCGCGCAAGTGATGATTGGGATGGAGAGGTCTCCTATACCGCTCCTTATTTGGAGAAACTTGCCTTTGCTCCCGAGGGACGCGTCGCCGTGCTCTGCGGCGGACCCTCGCTGTTTCGTACCTGCCTCGCCAGCCTTCTCGATATGGGCTTTGCGCCCGAAAATATCATTACGAC
>JAIRXA010000121.1 GCA_031268525.1 Coriobacteriales bacterium
TTTCCGAGGAGGCGGAGCAGTTCGCGATCACCGTCGCACCCGCCAGGGCGAGCTCCGTACTCGGAGGGGAGGGCGCCCAGAGATCCTCACAGAGTTCGACGCCTACGACAAGCTGCTCAAACCCTTCGCAGAAGAACAGTAGATGCGATCCGAAGGGCACCTGCTCGCCGTCGAAGGCGACGAGGGCTTCCAGAGTAGTCCCTGCAGTGAACTGCCGCTGCTCGTAGTATTCGCCGTACATTGGCAGATGTCGCTTGGGGACAAAACCCAACACCCTCCCGCGATTTAAGACGGCGGCAACATTGTAGAGTTTACCGGTGTGCGTGAGAGGCAACCCGAGACAGATGAGCGCGTCGATCTCCGAGCTTGCCTTGGCAACCGCTCTCAACCCCTCCAGGGTAGCATCCAGCAGACGTTTCTGGTAGAACAGATCACCACAGGTGTAACCTGTCAGGCAGAGTTCCGGCAACACGATGAGCCGTGCACCCCGCTCAGCCGCCTCGCGCACACCGACGATAACGGCTTGGGCATTAAAGGCAGGATCGGCCACCTCGAGGGGTACCGACACAGCGGCTACCTTTATGAAACCATCCCGCATGACGGCTCTCTCTCTGCTTCTTCGCGCACGATGGCGTGATGTCTGCGCGCTCATGTTGATCGGTCGCCTCCCATGATACAGCAAGGAATGCGTAAAACAGGTATCATCATGGTATGACCGATCAAGATGTCAGGAGTACCACGATGAGCACAGACGACCCCACTCAGCATACCACGCCTCCGAATACAGATGAGCCCACTCAGGGCACCGCACCTCCGAACGTAGATGTACCCACCCAGAGCACCGCACCCGGTAAGAAGGTTTCGACGGCGGACAAACTCAAGTTCGCCGGACTGATCGCCTTTCTGGTACTCGTCGCCGTAGTCAGTGTCTTTGTTGTGCGCTTCATTACCACGATGGGCGAGGGCACGATCGAGACGCAGCTGGAACAGGCGATCGTCAGGGCCGGTGCCTTCGGCGTCGTAATCTGTCTGGCCCTGCAATTCGTCCAGGTCGTCGTGGCCTTCATCCCCGGCGAGGTTGTTCAGATCGTCATCGGCTACGTCTACGGTACCCTTTGGGGCGGTCTGATCACCCTGGTCGGCGCGCTGATCTCCAGCGTCTTCGTCTTCTATCTGGTGCGCAAACTCGGCACTCCCTTCGTAGCCTCGATGATCGGCGGCAAGGACAACCGCCTGCTGCGCTTCTTTGCCGATGAGCGCCGCCGTAATGCGACGGTCTTCATTCTCTATCTGATACCGGGGCTGCCCAAGGATGTCTTCAACTATCTGGTGCCCCTGACGAAGATGCGCCCAGCGCAGTTCTTCGTGCTCTCAACCATCGCCCGCTCACCAGCGATCTTTGCCTCGACCTTCGTTGCCGCGGCATTCAAGCAGGGCAACTACCTTGCGATGGCGATCGTTGCGGTCATCTTCGGGGGCTTGGGAGTGGTCGGCATTGTCTTTAATCAGCAGATCATGAATGGTGTGGACGCTGCCCTGTCGCGCCTGCATCGTGGTTTGGGGCGTGGGGCGCCGCGACACGATGAGGTGTATGAACTGGGCAAGGACGTGGAGCAGGACGTGGAAAAGGACGCGGAGCAGGGCCAGGGCGCGGATCAGGATCAGGGTGTAAGCGCGAGTCAGCCCCAGAGCGCGAACCAGAGCGCGAACCAGAGCCAGGACGCGAGCCAGAGCGCGAGTCAGCCCCAGGGCGCGAACCAGAGCGCGAACCAGAGCCAGAGCAAGAGCGAGGAGAAGGAGGCCTGATGGCGCTCTCCATTGGCATCGTCGGGCTGCCCAATGTGGGTAAGTCAACTCTGTTCACGGCATTGACCAGCAAGGGCGGGCTGGCCGCAAACTATCCCTTCGCAACCATTGAGCCCAATATCGGCATCGTGCCGGTACCCGACGCGCGCCTGCAAGTGCTCGCCGACATCGTCCATCCCGGGCGCATCGTGCCAGCCACGGTGGAGTTTGTCGACATCGCCGGGCTCGTGCGTGGCGCAAACGCCGGAGAGGGTCTCGGCAATCAATTCTTGGCCAACATCCGCGAAACGGACGCCATTGTCGAGGTCGTGCGTTATTTCTCCGACGCCGACGTAGTGCATGTGGAGGGTTCGGCAGACCCCAAACGTGATAGTGAGACGATTCGCACCGAGCTGATACTTGCCGATCTTGGAACTGTGGAGCGTGCGTTGCCTCGGCTGATGAAGGAAGCCAAACGCGGCGCGGCCGAAGCCGCCGGGCTCGCGGCGGTCGAGCGTTTGCAGAAGTGGCTCAACGAAGGGCGACGGGCCTTTGACTTTGAGGCACGCGAGGAGGAGCGTCCGACCCTGCGCGACCTCCACCTGCTCAGCGCCAAGCCGCTCTTGTATGTGGCCAACGTCGACGAAGATGCGGCTGCTACACGAGCGGAGCCCATTGGCGAGGTCGAGCCGATCGTCATCAGCGCGAAGGTCGAAAGCGAGATTGCCGAGATGTCACCCGAGGAGGCCATTGAGTATCTGACGATGCTGGGGCTTGAATCCTCTGGCTTGGAACGTCTGGCACAGGCTGCCTACCAGCTGTTGGGACTGCACTCTTTCTTTACCGCTGGAGAGATGGAAGTCAGGGCCTGGACCATTCCTCTTGGCGCGAAGGCGCCACAGGCTGCCGGGGTTATCCATACTGACTTTGAACGAGGTTTCATCAAGGCGGAGACCGCCTCATACGCAGATTATGTGGAGTACGGTGGTGAGGCTGGCTGTCGTGCCGTGGGCCGCCTGCGTCAGGAAGGCAAGGAGTATGTCGTGCAGGATGGGGATGTCATGCATTTCAAATTCAACGTGTAGGGAACCTGTGTAGGGAGCCTTCTGGCAGGTGGAGGGCAGAAAGTCCAGCGCGCAGAAGCGCGCAGAGAGAAAAGAGAGTACAATCCCGAGCTTATGCAAACGAAGGATGAGGTATGTACGAAAAACTACAACAGATCATCAAGGCCTACGCCGAGCTGGAAGCCAGACTGGGCGATCCCGGGGTGCTTGCCGACCAGAAGGAGTACACTCGACTGGCGAAGGAACACGCCACTCAGGGTGAGCTGGTGAGGCAGGCGCGCGCCTTCGTACAGGCAAGCGACGAGCTCGCGGCGGCACGTGAGCTACTCAAAAGCGAGAGCGATCCGGAGATGAAGGAGTTTGCGCAAAGCGAAATTGCTGAGCTCACGGAGCGACTGGTGTCGCTTGAGGAGGAAATCAAGGTGATGCTCCTGCCGGGCGACCCCAACGACGATAAGAACATCATCGTTGAGATACGAGCAGGCGCGGGCGGCGACGAGGCCGCCATCTTTGCGGGCGACCTCTACGACATGTATCTGCGGTTCGCACACGATCGAGGCTGGAAGGTTGAGCCGCTGGACTCCAATCAATCCGAGGCGGGTGGCTACAGTCGTGTGGAATTCAAGGTCACCGGCAACAAGGTCTATTCGGTGATGAAATTCGAGAGCGGCGTGCATCGTGTACAACGCGTGCCCAAAACCGAGTCGCAGGGACGCATCCACACCTCGACGGCAACGGTCGCGGTCTTGCCCGAGGCCGATGAGGTGGAGGTTGAGATCAACCCAAACGACCTGCGAATCGATGTCTATCGCGCGGGAGGTCCCGGTGGCCAGTGCGTGAACACGACCGATTCGGCTGTGCGCATCACCCACCAGCCCTCGGGTCTGGTCGTACAGTCGCAGGATCAGAAATCGCAACTGCAAAACAAGGAGGCGGCGCTGCAGGTGCTTCGCGCCCGTCTCTACGACAAGATGCTTGCCGAGCAGCAGGCGGCTCTTGGCGCGGAGCGGCGCAGTCAGATCGGTTCAGGGGATCGCAGCGAGAAAATACGCACCTACAATGGGCCGCAGGATCGTGTGACCGACCACCGCATCGGCTATAACGGTACCTATAACGGCGTGCTGCGTGGCGCGGGTGGCGCAGGACTGGAAGAGCTCCTCACAGCGCTCATAACCGCGGATCGGGCTCAGCGCCTCGAGCAGGTCGTGTAGGCAGGTCGCGTGGACTGGACCATTCGCACGGCCCTTGACTGGACGCAGGCATATCTCACCGGAAAGGGCGAGGAGAACCCGCGCCTTGCATCCCAATGGCTGTTGTCCGCGGCAACACAGCTTGAGCGTATCGAGCTCTATACCCACTACCATCAGCCCCTGAGCGTCGATGAACGCGCACGACTGCGCGAGGGTATTCAGCGACGCGTGGCAGGTGAGCCGCTCCAGTACATCTTGGGCCGCGCGCCCTTCAGGCATTTGGAGCTCGCCATGCGTCCCGGTGTACTGATCCCCCGCCCGGAGACCGAGGTGCTGGTTGAGGTAGTTCTTGCGGAGATGGTTCTTGCAGAGGAGCCACGGTCTGCACGGCCTGCGCAGCCTGCTCAGTCGCCACAACCTGCGCGGTCGCCGCAGCCGCCACAACCTGCGCGGTCTGCTCAGGGCAGCGCGAACACACCACTCCTTCTCCTCGACATCGGCACGGGCAGCGGCGCCATTGCACTGTCCCTCCTGCAGGAGTGTCCGCACAGTGAGGTTGTGGCCACCGACATCGACCCGACGGCGCTGGCCCTGGCTGCCGAGAACGCCGAGACGCTTGGATTACGCGAGCGCCTGATCCTGCTCGCGGACGATCTCGCCAGCTCGCTTGTGGCCGATCCTGCGTGGAGTGCGCACTTTGACGTGGTGATGTCCAATCCTCCCTACATCCCAACAGCCGAGCTTGATAAATTGCCAAATGAAATAGCACAATATGAGTCGCGACAGGCCTTGGATGGCGGCACCGATGGCCTCGCGGTCTTCAGACGCATCCTCGATCAGGCCCTCGTGCTCCTTGCCCCCGGCGGTCTGTTGGCCTGCGAACTGCACGAATCGACTCTGGGTCAGGCTGTCGTACTCGCCGAGCAGGCTGGCTTTGTAGCCGCGAAAATTCACCGCGATCTCACCGACCGCGAACGTATCGTGACTGCGAGAAAAGCGGCTTTGTGATATCGTGTGACGTTGATGTTTACAGGAAATGCGCCGTTAGCTCAGTTGGTAGAGCAGAGGACTTTTAATCCTAAGGTCGCGGGTTCGATTCCCTCACGGCGCACCACCTATCACCAGTCAACCCCTTGGCTTGGAGATACAGCCATGTATCGTGAAGAGATTCCCTATATGAAAAGCGATGAGTCTGACAGCACCGCCGAAGAGCGCCGCGGATACTGGAACATGGCCATCGGACTTCAAGCTGTAGATGGGATCAAGCCCTCGGTGTATCTCTTAAACCTCGCTGAACGCTCCATGAGCGGGGAATTGACCTACCCCGAGGTTGAAAGGCTGCTTACCCAATACTACACGAACCAGCAAAGCGATAGTTTCGAAGACGCGCGTGAGGCAGATTTCGCCTCATCTCGCATCGCTCACATTCTCGCATCTGCGTCATTTTCGCTCGACGCAGCGACACTTCAGGATTACCACAGGATGATCTTCTCGGAAATCCGTCAGGACGCAGGTGTGTGGAAGACAGATGACTGGATAAAGCACGAACCGATTCTTTATGGGGATACCGTTATCTACGGTAGTAAAGATCGCGTTCTCAAAGATCTCTCCACCGTGTTTGAGCATGAGAAGAACACACCATATCTTCAGATGGACAAGACCTATGTTATCAATCGGCTCTCATCCCTGACTTCTGACATCTGGCGGATCCATCCGTTCAACGAAGGCAATACCCGTGCCACCGCCGTATTCGTCAGCAAGTACATCAGAGCACTTGGCTTTACGGTCGACAACGCTCCCTTTAAGGAGAACTCAAAGTATTTTCGAGACGCGCTTGTCAGAGACAACTACCAAAACCTACCATCTGAGGTTTCGAGGGAATCGATGTACATCGAGCGCTTCTTCGATAATCTGCTCTATGGTGGCACGCATGTCCTTGACTCCGAGGACCTGATGGTACATCAACTTTCCGATTCACCATCGGCGCACAGACTCCTCAAAGGCACTCACCCTTAAGTTGACAAAAAGACCGTCCCTCCTGTCACACTGCCAACGATCTCCTGTCAACGTCCCTCACGGCGCACCATTTACCACCAGCGGATTTACCGCCAACACCTCTGCGCGAAATCGACATCAATTTTCGAATCGCATATCTTATTCTATTTTACAAAGGTAAAATACTCCCCGAAGCATACGCCCCTGATGAAATGGTAGCCTCTGTCAACGAAAGAGCGGGTGGCGACATGGAGTATGATTGCCTGATCGTGGACGACGAGGAAGCCCTGTCCCAAAGCACCTGTGAATACTTCAATATGTTTGGGGTACGCACCTTTTGGGTCGCCGACGCCAACGCCTGTCTGCGTTTCTTTGAGGAACACACCGTGGGCTTGGTTTTGCTGGATATCAATCTGGGCGGTTCCTCCGGTTTTGACCTGTGCAAGCACCTGCGGATGGAGACCACCGTCCCCATCCTGTTCATCAGCGCCCGGCAAAGCGATGACGATATGCTGCTGGCGCTCTCCATCGGCGGGGACGACTACATCCAGAAGCCCTATTCGCTGGCGGTCTTACTCGCCAAGGTCAACGCGGTGTTGGGTCGCTACCGCTCAATGGATACGCCTTCTACAGGTGACGACGGCCTCGTTCTGGATGTGGATGGACAGGCCGCTCTCTTAAAGGGACAAAGAATCGAATTGCGGACGATGGAGTTCAAGCTCCTGCGCTATCTCGTAAAGAATAAGGGGCGCGTCATCGGTAAGGAAGAGCTGTTTCGGAAGGTGTGGGAGGATTCCATCACGGGGGACAATACCCTCAATGTTCACATACGCCGCATCAGAGAGAAGCTGGAGGATGATCCAAACAGTCCGAAACTCATCAAGACCGTCTGGGGAAATGGCTATGTTTTCAAGGACCATGTCTTCAGGGAGGATCCATCGTGAAGCTGCGCTACTGCTTGCTTTTTCTGATGGTAGTCTTTGCGCTGGGAGTCTGTGGGATACTGTTCCTGTTCCCCGTGCCCGAAAATCCCGTGGATCTCTCCAAAATCAACGATATGATTCAGCGCGGACAGATTGTCGATAAAACCGTTTTTGCCGATGCGCAGACGCAGTGGCAAAGCTATCATACCCAACTACAAATCGGCATGATTACGATCCTTTTCTCCATAAGCGCCCTTGCCGCTCTTTTCCTCCTTGTTTTGTACCGAAGAATCCTGCGTCCCTTTCAGGATATGCGCCGTTTTGCAAAACGGGTAGCCGCTGGCGAGTTGGCTATCCCTTTGGAGATGGACAGACACAATGCGTTTGGCGCGTTCACCGAGAGCTTTGATCTCATGCGGGACGAGCTCCAACGGGCACGGGACAGCGAGCAGGCCGCCGGGCAGTCCAAGCGAGAACTGGTGGCATCCCTCAGCCATGACATTCAGACCCCGGTTGCCTCCATCAAGGCAGTGGCGGAGCTGATGGCGCTTACCGCCGAGGAAGACGAGCGTCAAAAACTGCAGATCATCCAGCAGAAGACCGGGCAGATACACACGCTGGTGACGGACCTTTTCCACACCACACTCAATGATCTGGACGCGCTTCCCGTGAACCCTGTTTCCTTCCCCAGCAGCCAGCTTGCCGAGTTGCTCGTGAGGTCGGATTATCTGAGCAGAGCGCGTATCGGGGAAATCCCGGGCTGTCTGCTTGAGGCCGATGCGGTTCGGCTTGCGCAGGTCATCGACAACATCGTGGCGAATTCCTACAAATATGCCGATACCACCATCGAGGTTACCGCCACCATGGACAGGGATGGGCTTGCCCTTACGCTGCGTGATTTTGGTCCGGGCGCGGCGGTGGAAGAACTGCCTCTGCTGTGCAGCAGATACTATCGGGGAGCTGCTGCACAGGGCAAAAGCGGCTACGGTCTGGGGATGTATGTCTCCCGCATGTTCATGGAGCGCATGGGTGGGCGGCTGGAATGCTTCAACGCCGAGCCGGGCTTTGCGGTACGCCTGTGGCTGAGGCTCGATAGTTGAGGCATCGAAGACTATTTTGAGATGGAAAAGACGAGTAACGAGCGGCGATCTGACCTCACGTTTACCTGAACAGCGGTATCCTATCCAAAAGGAAATCCTCAGTTGTGCAGCCGCTGGTGCCAACCACGAGGAGTAGAGCCTCCGGATAGGCCTCCATGAACGCCTGACCACCTCCGAGTCCCTTGATGCGTCCGCTCTTAACCTCAACGGCTGTTACCCTTTCTCCTTGCTGCAAGACGAAGTCGACCTCTTTGCCCCTATCCCGCCACCAGTAGACCGCGAAGCCTTCCTCTTTGCCGCGAGCGAGCAGGTGCGCGCCAATGGCACTCTCCACAAGATGGCCTCGTGCTTCGGCATCATTTCGGAGCCTGTCGCGACCTGAGCCTTCCGCATAGGTGAGCAACGCGGTATCAAAGACCATGAACCGAGGCGAACTTGAGCGTGTCCTTGCGGCCTTCATTGAAAACTTCTGCAGACCGCAAAGCATCTCCGCTTTTGTGAGCTGATCAAGGTAGTGGGCAAGGGTGACGGTGTTGCCAACGTCCTGCAATTGCCCCAGTATCTTGGTGTAGGAAAGCTCCTGAGCTGAGTAACTCGCGCCCAGCCTGAAAAGCGCTCTGAGCAGAGCCGGTTTCCGAATCTCCTCAAGCGACAAAACATCCAAAGAGATTGTGGGCTCGACAATCGATGTCTCCAGATATCTGGCCCAGCGTGTCTCATCTCCAATCAGGGAAGCCGCCCCCGGATAACCACCAAAGAAGAGAAAGTCATCGAGGCTGTAATCAAAGGCTGCCTGACACTCAGCTAAATTCCAATGGTGCGAGTACATGACCTCAAAACGTCCCATCAGAGACTCCTCGAGCCCCTTGCGCAAAAGCATCGTTGACGAACCGGTGAGCAGCACCTTCAGAGGCACTTTCTTCCGTGAATCCTCGTCCCAAAGCGACTTCACGACCGTAGTCCACTGTGGCACCTTTTGGACCTCATCGATGACGAGAAGTGCTTCGGGCTGAGACGTTGAAACCAGCATTCTCGCAAGGGCCCATTCATTGGAAAGCCACTCCCGGGAAAGCACCGTTGCGTCATCTGCGCTGGAGTAGCGATACGGAAAAGCAACTCCCTCAAGCGCCTGAGTGACAGCCGTAGTCTTGCCGGTCTGCCTTGGACCGGTGGCCACCTGCACAAAACGCCGCGGCTCCGCGATCCCGTCTTCTATCTGCCTGACCAAATCTCTCCTGAACATCAAATCTTCCAATCCGCAACCGTTCCGGACAAGGGCGCGAAAATAAGCTGTACGAATAGTTTAAACATAATGAGCAATATACTAGATATAATGAGTAAAATGCAATACAGATTCGCGCATAGACAGAGTGTGATAGGAGGTCGTGTTGCACACGCCCCTCGGCACCTCCCAGTTCTCAGCCATCCCCAAAAGCAGGCAGCTGAAGATTTAAGGAACAGTTAAGGCTTGAAGACAAAAAGGCGCCCTTTTTGTCCGTGGTCATGCGATTACCCGAAAAGTCCAGTTGGAATACCGATATGCCTCCGTGTTTCGGGGGCAGTTCGTTGAGTTGGATAGGCTACATCCTCTGTCTCTGTCTCATATCTACAAAACGGGTGCAATGCGTGGCTTGTCTTGCATCTTGTGGCAGGTCTCAACAAATATTTTTACGATTGGATTCTCAGATTTGCTATTGTACAGCAGATATGTTGAGTAAAAACAGTTCTCATCATCAAACAAAATCTCAACTAAATTGGGATTGTATCTGGTTAATCTACCTGCAAAGTCATTTCCTAAGAGCACTTCGTTTGGTTTAACGCTGAGTATGAATTCGTTTGTATCGTTCAAATCCTTTAGGTGAACGCGCGGTTCCATCCCAAAACGCCTGTAGGCAATTTTCATGCCATCAAGCCATGTGGAAAACTGTCTATTCGTCGAGCAGATTAGAGAGCAATCAGCGAGCTGACTAAAGAGAATTGGCTGTTTATTCAATAGGGGGTTATCTTTGTGTACCCAGGCACTAAAATGAGCATCTCCGAGCCACTCGCAAACAAATCCGTCTGCTAATTCCCGGGCGTCGTCAAATATAATTCCAATGTCTGCATCGCCATTTTCTATCGATTCGCGGATGCTGGAGGACCTGTTCTCATAAAAAACCAAAGACTGTTTGGAGTGTATATTCTGAATATCAGAGATGCAAGCAAATATCAGATCCATATAGGGAGCATCACCGGTTATTGCGCAGACAGATAAGACGGGATTATCATTTCGTGCCATCGACCTTCCTTGTTCAATCGCAATGTCGAGGTTGTTAATGATTTCACTAATCGATTCAAGATAGTTTTTTCCTGCAGGAGTGAGTTCAACTGGATTTCGATTCAGGAGCTTAAAGCCAAGTTCCTTCTCCAGACCTGTGATATGGCGGCTGAGGCTGGGCTGAGAAAGATTCAACTCTAATGCGGCAGCCGTAAAACTCAGATGTGTTGCAAGAACCCTGAATTCGCGTGAGTAATCTAACAAAACTTCTCCTCCAACTATTGATAACCTGAATCCATCGGCAATAAAGCTATCTGTTCTCGTGTAAGCGGGGCTTCTCTCTTCTAGCTTCTCATGCAGAATGTGCATAGTATAATGCAAAACTGCTCTAGCGCCATATCTGATATGGAGGTCATTCCCCATTGGTTGCCTTCTACAATTATTGCCAGTAGATCTCTCAACAGAAGGAGGAGAACCATGGATATCAGTCGTAGAGGTTTTTTGGGAAGTGCTTTGCTTGTTGGCGGAGCAGCTGCTGTAGGTTCTTTAGCTGGATGCGCAAGCACACCGGATCAGGCTACGGAAACTACTGCAGAAGTAACTTCAGGTGCACCACCAACACGCGATGACATCATTGTTCCTCACACAGCATCAGAGAAAACCGCGAGTTTTGGTTTCTGTACATTCGACACCGAGGAGCCACCACCATTGGATCCTCCTGCCACATGGGATTACGAGGTTGATGTTGTGGTAGCAGGCACTGGCGGAGGATTAGCAGCTGCATCTCGCTGTGCCTCAAGTGGCAAGTCAGTGATAGCGTTGGAAGCAAATAACATTCATGGAGGCGTAAGCAAGAGTGCCTGTCTGTACTATTTTGCCACCGGCACAAAATGCCAACTTGAAGCAGGCATACCCGATATCACTGAAATGCTCCGTGAGCAAACGCTGGCACTTTACCCTCCCGGAGAACGATATGAGAAGCATGTGGATAACTGCCTCAAGGGGATGAAGGATCTTGTAGCTTGGACCGAAGAACTCGGTTTTGCCTGGGAACCGGGCTGGATAGATGGTGAGCAAAAGGTTGTATTCACCGTTGCACCTGTTGGATCACAAGACGGAGGTAATTCTTTCAGGATGCTCACCGAGATCGAGAATTTCTATGACAAGGTATTCTTGGATAACGGCGGTGAATACTTCTTCGAAACAAGAATATCCGGCTTGGTAATGGAAAATGGTGAAATCATAGGTGTGCAAGCAACGCCAAATAGCGGCGAACCATTCTTTATCAAGGCAGAAAAGGGAGTTATCCTTGCTACCGGAGGTATGGCAAACAATATCAATATGATGAAGCGCTATTGCCCCGATGCTTTTTATCGCTCAATGGTTTCAAACGCGAGCAACTTTGATAATGGTGAGGGCATTCGCCTTGGTCTTGGAGCAGGCGCAGGACTCGATGGATACAATAATCGTGGAGTCTTTGACGGTGGTATCGAAGGCGTTGACTGGAATCACATGCTCTATGATGCTGACATTCAGATTGCTCGCCAACCATGGCTCCAGATTGATATTTTGGGTGAGCAGATGAAATATGATATTGCCGAATATTCCGTAGTGGGAGAAACCATAGCAAGAATGCCTGAGGCAAAAATATTCAGCTTCTTTGATGCTAATTGGGAAGAGTATTGCGAAGGTTTTGTCTTGCCGATGTGTCGCAATCTCACAAAGCCAGACATGCCCAATCAGGAGCGTTGGATGGGTGCCTTGGATAATGACTATAGAAACGGCGTTAATAGAGCTATTGAAGAGGATCGCATTAAGTCTGGAAATACCCCAGAAGAACTTGCAGAAAAACTGGGCATTGCACCTGAGTATGTTAAGGCAGCCTTTGATAAATGGAACGAAATGGTAGCGTCAGGTGATGGCAGCGCCTATGGATATCAACCTGAGTGGCTGCATCCTTTGGACACGCCGCCGTTCTACGGACAGGCGTTGGGCGCAATGACATTTTCAACTCGTGCTGGCCTTGCTATTTCAGAGAATCAGGAAGTCCTTGCTGAAGATGGCAAAGTAATTCCAGGCCTTTATGCAGCAGGAATGACATCGGGGCGTCCAGCTTATTGCATTTGTGGTGATGTGGGATACGCTGCAACATCCTCATTCCTGGCCGCAAATCATATTCTCGCTACGAGATAAGAGATATCAGCTTTTTGTGGCTGCAACATAAGCCTCTGAAACAAAACGTGTCATCAAGAGATCCTCGGTCATCAAATGGCCGAGGATCTCGGTCTAATAACGTGTGTGCCAAAAGCGTGTGTCAAAAGGGACGGTTCGATTTTGGCACATTCTGGCAAAAAAGGTATCATGTATCACATGACCAGAAGCGCCAGACAGATAAGCGAGACCGGTGTCTACCACGTTGTCTTTCGTGGGGTCAACCACTGCCATCTGTTTGAACAGGACTCCGACCATATCCGCTTCCTCGAGATTGTCAAGTCTGCCAAGGAAAAACAGGCCTTTGATATATACGCATATTGCCTGATGAGTAACCATGTCCACCTTCTGTTGCGTGAAGACAACCCGTATGACCTACCCCAGATTATGCGCAGGATACTTGCGCCTTATGCTGGCTGGTTCAATCGCGCATACAAGCGCAGTGGAGCGCTGATTTCGAACAGATACACGAGCGAGCCCGTTACCACTGACAGCCATCTGCTCACTGTCTTGCGCTACATCCACCAAAACCCCGCCTCCGCGGGTATGGTAAAGGCGCCAGGCGACTACCGGTGGAGCAGCTACAGTGACTACCTGGGTGTCAAGGGCTCCATAACCGCAACCGGCATGGTATTGGGTATGTTCTCGGATAATGAACAGAGGGCCGTAGAGGGCTTCAAGGAGTTTCACGAAAAGTCCGTCACACAAAGCCCTTCGATTCCCGAGGGTAAGAAGCTCTCTAAAGATGAAGTGCTTGTAGGGATAAGGGCGGCACTCGGTGGCATAGAGCCACTGTCTCTACCTGCGATAGACAGCAGAGATGAGCGAGACCGTCTGCTTTTGATGCTGCGCTCAAAAGGGTATTCCATCAGGCAGATAGAAAGAGCCACCGGGGTCTCTCGTGGCATAGTCACGAGATGCGGTCGCCTGCTGCGTGACTCGGTAGAACAGTAAGCGAGCGTCCCACTTCAGACAGGGAGTATGTGCCAAAATCGAACCGTCCCTTTTGGCACGTTCTTTTGGCACTGTCCCTTGAGTGGTGATCTTGCGGGGTATGAGATCGAGCTTCAAGGTTTATCATTGGATGATGTTGCAGAGTCTGTTTCTTCTCAGGAAGGCTGTCAGGCAATGGACAGGGGGCAAAGGTGTCAGGACGTATTGCCTGACACCCTCAAGCACAGCAACAACCCCAGTCGTAAGAAACGACTGGGGTTGAGTAATCGCCCTTCAAGCTGCTGAGCTGCCGATGAAAAAAGTACCAGCTCAACGTTTCGTGAGGCATAGGCAGCAGGCGTCGTGGAATAGCTTGGGAAGGAATCGGGAAAGCGAGCTATGCCCACGGTGTTTCGGCGACAGCATTCTTTCCGGCAATGCGGCCGAATACGAGAGCGTCCGCTTGGAAACTTCCCAAGATTCCGTCTGTTCCAAGATGCCCTCCGGCGCACAAGCCTGCCGCATATAAACCAGGGATAACAGTTCCATCGCAGTCCCTGACTCGAGCATCGCGGTCAGAGTCGAAGCCCCCCAATGTGGGGTAGGGATGGACGCTCATGGTGGGCCCTGCATAATACGGTGGGGTAGCAATTTTCCATAGGAAATAGTCTGGCTTTCCAAACTCGGGATCTACGCTGTCGTCGCAATATGAGTTATACCGATGTATCGTCTCTAAGAGCGCGTCTGTGGGGACGCCCCATGTCTCATGAATCTGCTGAGCAAGCTCTTCAAAGGTGTCTGCCCTTTTGACATCCCCATCTGCGACCCACTTGTCAAGAGTTTCGTCGTTGACATAGCCCATCTTATACTCGCCATTAACAAGGTGGTCGTCTGAAATCACCAGATACACATGATCTGTCTGCTTGAGCACTTCTGCGGCTAGCGTGCCACGACACTTCGACTCGTCAATAAATCGTTGTCCTTCGAGGTTGACGTGCAATTCGTTGGGCGACCGTGTCAGGCCAGCAAAGGCAACTCCCTTTTTGAGGTACTCGAAAGAGGCATAAAAACCCTCGCATGCTATGGTACTCATTTGTCTGGTTCCAACACCGATTCTCTCACCGGCTCTGATTGCTTCACCAGTATAGGGACCAAACGGAACGCCCTGGTTGCCATAGTACTGTCCAGCTTCCAAGACGTCCTCTGGGACGGTCGGCCAGTGCTTACGAATCATCATCTCGTCGTTTACCCAGACGCCGGTACCCATGATCACGGCTTTTAAAGCCTTAAAGTTGACTTTACTACCGTCGGCATCAAGGGCGATAATCCCGACAATCCGATCGTTCTTCTTTACGAAATCAACCATGGTCATTTCGGTAAGCAGCTTGCCGCCTGCTGCAAGGTAGAGTTCCCGCAGCGTCGACACAGGTGATCCCGAATGCAAGTCATACGCGTAGGTTCCTTGACCCTGACGCCCCTCAGCGAATTTCAATACGTTTTGGAAGGCAACGCCACGGTCGAGTAGGAAATTGATGCCATCAACGCTCTGATCGGCCAGAATCTTGAGCATTTCCGGGTCACCTTTGTTTTCGCCCGCAGCCAGCATGTCTTTGTAAAGCAAGTCAGCACTGTCTTCTGGGACACTGGGATCAGGTTGGGGCAGGTTTAGCTGTGAGCTCCATGCTACGAGTTTTCCTGAATCGCCCGAAGCGCCACCGAGTTCTGCAAAACGCTCAACGATTATAACGCTTGCACCTGCTTCGATTGCCTCAGTAGCGGCGCTCATACCTGCCAGACCACTTCCTACGATAACGACTTCTGCCTCGTAATCCCAGGAGATTTCTCCCCCGTCGTCTTCTGGAGACACTCCTTGCTGTGAGCCACAGGCGGTAAGAGGGGCTATGGCAGCGAGACCTCCTGCAGCGACTGAGCCTTTGATAAATCCCCTTCTTGAAATCGAGCGCGCTTCGTTTTCCTCTTTCATAAAGCATCTTCTCCCATTCTTGTGTCGTTTTTCTGCGTAAACAGCATGATTTGCCGTTAGCGCAGAAATACGATAGAGCACAAAGGGACAAGCAGGAGACTATTTGGCAGCTCACCAAAGCCTGGTTTTGTACTTAAATCAGCGTCGTATTTTTCTAGTCTCTCAAAGACTGCCCTCATGAGCAGCATTGCGATATTGCTATAATCTCGCATTGTGTTTTGCGGGTCGGGAATAAACTATGCCAAAAGTTTGTAATACATTGATCGGATAGAGGGGTACAGGGTGTCAGACGCGCAAACTCCTTCCCAAGACAGCCGCAAGGGTCACGCACGCTCTCTCGAACTCTTTCCGGTCAGGCTCTTAGGATTCGGGCTGTTCATCGCATGGGGCTCGCTTGTTGTATCCCTCGAGAAAAACCTGGGTGTCGCTTCTCTCTCATCGCCTGTTTCACGCCTGCTTATCATATCTGCACTTTGTGCAGCGTGTTATATCGCCATTGCGTGGTTTGTGCATGCGACCGGACGCAGCTTTTGGAGCAGAAAAGTCGTCCTTGCCTGCTGCATTCTTGGAGCGTTCTTTCCTCTTTTGGAAGAGTTTGCAGCCTACGCCTCTCTTTTTGCCATCGACGTCTGTGCAATTATCTCTTACAGCCTTGTTACCGTCGGACTGTTTCTCATGTGGAATGTCCAAATAGCAGCGCATCATCCCAGAACTGCCTGGACTGCTTATGCAGGATCAATGACACTGGCTGCGTGCGTTTATTTTCTTGTAAATGTACTGGGGGATATCGCCCTCTTGATCTCGTTGCTGGTGCTCCCCATGCTCAGCGGCATACTTCTTATCATGAGCACTCGCTTGCCACGGGACTCCGACGATGTTGTTGAAGAAAAGGTCGACTGGAAAGTTCCCTGGCGTCCGGTTCTTTTAATTCTGGC
Source organism: Coriobacteriales bacterium (assembly GCA_031268525.1). Classification (GTDB taxonomy): domain Bacteria; phylum Actinomycetota; class Coriobacteriia; order Coriobacteriales; family UBA8131; genus JAIRXA01. The sequence goes on from JAIRXA010000121.1 coordinate 16,378, forward strand.
GTTTTCGTTTGCATTTGGGCTTGTGATGCATTACGAGGGTAACGCGGGGGTGCCAAGCGAGCTCGGGCGTCTTGTGGCGTCCTGCATCATTTTGTTTTGTGTCATGGCGCTGTTTTCACACTTCGATGAGAACATCATTGCCAAAGCTTCTTCCCTCTTTGTGGTTGCCGCGCTTTTGCTGTGTGGGATAGAAGGATTCGATGACTTCTTTGGTATGGGAAAACTTCTGGTAAGCATCGGTTATTACGCTCTCATGCTCTACGTCTATTTTGCGTTGAGCACCATTTGTTTTCGCTATAAAGCGCGCGTCGAATGGCTCTTTGGAATCATCCAGGCGATGTATTTCCTCATGTTTGCGCCAAGTGGTCTGTTTGGCAACTGGCTCAAAGTCGCGAGTGCTCACCTTGAGTTCCCTCTTGTCGATAGTACCGTGTGCGCAACTGCCATTCTGGTGATGTCACTGAGTCTGCTTCTTCTTACGAAGAGCACTTTCAACGATACATGGGGAATAAAAGCGCTTAAGAAAGTTTCAAACGATGCGCCCCAAGCGTGCAGGTCGAACAATTTTCAATGGGGGGGGGGGGGTACTTCAAAGACCGAGTTTATTATTGCGCGATGATTGCCAGACAATATGGACTTACTCACCGAGAAGAAGAGGTTCTCTCCTTGCTGGCGGAGAATAGGTCCTTTGCTGAAATTGAGTCTACCCTCTATATCGCACACGGCACACTGCGCGTTCATGTGCAACATCTTTATGCCAAATTAGACGTGCACTCAAAAGAAGAAATTTGCGTATTCATCAACACTTTCCCAGGAGCTCGGATGTAGATCGTGCTTCTGGATTGTTGGCACGCTCAGGATCATACTCATCTATAATGTGATGGGTAAAAACGGCTGCCTGATACAACTATGGAGAAAGCAGATGAGATGAGCGCCGCGCAGACCATGGCAATATGGATGTTTTATATGCTATCTCTGCTGAAAAGGCGGCTCGGTCTGACGTGGGATGAGTTTGACGGTATCCGGCGGGAGTATGGCCTGTCTACGTTTCTTTTGGAGCATTATGAGTTGCTTCATTACTATGATAACGACTATGTTGTAGATGACACGCTCAGGTATATCAGGGAACAGGGCGGTGATGTCCTTGAACTGCAAAGAGTTGGCTGAGCTTCTCTATCATGGCACATTCACTGCTTTTTCGGAAATAGATCTGTCGAGGAGCGCACCAAAAAAGGATTTCGGTCGTGGCTTCTATACAACCAACGATCTTGAACAGGCCAGGAAATTCGCTCGGCTCAAAGCTGCCCGGGAGAACGGTAGCCAGGGATATGTGCTCACATTCAGCTTCATCGATAAGGGGGATTTGAACGTACGGATATTCCAGTCCGCCGATGAGGCTTGGTTCGATTTCGTACTCCGCAATCGCGGTTTTGGGTGCTATGCAGGATTGAAGGACAGCGCTGTTCCTGACATTGTCATCGGTCCGGTTGCTGATGACGCTGTGGGTCTGGTACTCAACACTTTCATTGACGGCGTATATGGAGATCCAAACTCATCCGAGGCAAAGCGCACGGCGATAAGACTACTGCTCACCCAAAAGCTTCACAGTCAGATTTTTTTTGGGACGAAACGGGCTGTGGACGCTTTGATTTTTAAGGGGATCAGCGATGTTTATCTTGACCGATGAGGTCATTGAAAGCACGATAAGCAGCACAAGCGGCCTTATCGTCGCAACGGTTGCAGAAAAGACGAACCTGTCTGTCAAGGACGTATCCGAGCGCTTTCTTGATTCAAAGACATTTGCTCTCTTGCGGAACAAAGATACAGGATACTATTGGGACAGCATCGCCGAACTTATCGATATGTTCACCGCTGAACTCAAACTCACCTGAAACACAGACGTGTCCTTGCTCACAGGTCACCTACGACCCCTGCCTCATATGTATTGTCACCCACGAATGGGTCACTCACGCCCCCCTGTACTTCTCAGTCCTCGCCCATCCCCAAAAGCAGGCAGTCGAAGATTTAAGGAATAGTTAAGGCTTGGGACAAGACTGGTTAAGAACCGATGAGGCACAATAGAGCCGCAAGAAAAGGCGGCTCTCTTTTTTTGGAGGAATCAGGCAGGGACGTGCCGATTAATTGCGTGCTCGCATTCTGCGACACTGAGGGGGAAACGCGTGGAACCAGCTATGACTCACAACATCATTACCACTGACAAACTCTGCAAGACCTTCTCTACAGGCGGCCTGCAGCAACACGTCCTGCGCAATCTGGATCTACAGATTCGCACAGGAGACTTTACCGTTATCATGGGCGCATCGGGCGCGGGAAAGTCTACGCTGCTCTATGCGCTTTCTGGCATAGACACGCCAACACTTGGCAAAATTCGCTTTGGCGACGAGGAGATCGACCGCATGAGCAGTGATCGCTTGGCGGTATTCCGGCGCAGGAACTGCGGCTTTGTCTTTCAGCAGATATACCTGTGCGACAACATGAGCCTGATGGACAACGTCATGGCGGCAGGGCTTCTCGTTAACAGAAACCGCAGGCAGGTGGCGGCAAGAGCGGCAGAGTTGTTCATACACATGGGACTTACCGAGCAGGATTGGCACAAGTTCCCGGCTCAACTTTCTGGCGGTGAGGCGCAGCGCGGCGCCATCGTTCGCGCGCTCATCAATACGCCCACTGTCCTGTTCGCCGACGAACCGACCGGTTCGCTCAACTCCGCTTCGGGCGACGCCGTACTGGATCTGCTGACGCAGACAAATCGGGATGGGCAGAGCATCATCATGGTTACCCACGACCTGAAATCCGCCCTGCGCGGCAAGCGGGTACTGTACCTGAAGGACGGGATCATTCGCGGCGAATGTGCCCTGGGAAACTATCTTGGAGACATCGACGTAGACAGAGGGACGGTCCTTTTGTCTACTCAACGAGAAACAGAAATCTCATCAACAACAACTGTGAGTAGACAAAAGGACCGTCCCTCTGTCTACGCAGAAAACCCCAGAGGAGGCTCCGTAGGCGAAGACACAACGCACGAGGTCGTAACACGCCGTAAACGCCTGCACCGCTTTTTGGCGGAAATGGGCTGGTAACCATGAGAAGCATCCTGCCCATCACCCTCGCCAATCTGCGCCGCGCCAAAAGCCAGGCAGTGAGCCTTCTGGCCTTTGTCCTGATCGCGGCCCTGCTTCTGAATAGTGGCCTTTTGCTCATGTTGAGCTTCGGGAGCTTCTTTGACGAGCGCAGTGAGGCGCTTCACGCACCGCACTATGTTCTGATTGAGGAAGAGCGGCTGTTTACACAGGCGCAGCTTGATTATCTCGAGAATTATTCCGGCGTGACCGAGACCGAGCACGAGACGGCGCTTTTTTGCGTGGGGGATATCGCCTATAGCAACGGAAAGATGCTCTCCCATTTCATTTTCCTCGACGCCAGCGCAGGGCGAAACATGAACGATCTTACCCTCATGGAGGGAGCGGTGCCAAAAACAGCAGACGAAATCTGTCTCCCCTATGTGTTCAAGGCTGGTGGAGGCTACGCGCTTGGCGATGTGTTTACGATTACCGCTAATGACCAAGAGCGCAGCTTCACTATCAGCGGTTTTTCTGAGGAGATCATGCATGGCTCCATCAACAACCAGCTGTTCCAAGTCTATCTTTCCACACTTGGCTACGACAGGCTGGCTCAGGACATGCCAGGCGCCACCTGTGAGGTCATCCGAGTGCGCTTGCACGACCCGTCGGAGAGCGAAACGCTCTTTCGGGACAGCGCGCAGGAGTT
>JAIRXA010000017.1 GCA_031268525.1 Coriobacteriales bacterium
TCTGCTCTGGTCCCGGCCCGTCCTTGACGGCGGCCAGCCCTTTGCCTGCTTGCGTAGTACGTGCAGTGTACGGTGGATTCTACGTGCTTCGTTCTGAGAGACTCTCAACTTCAATGGCGGCCAAATACTGATCAAAACGCTCAGAAACAGCATCGACAACAAAGCTGAGCATGGGGCTTGCGTCTCTTTGTTTGGACAGAAATGAGTCAAAGGCAGAGTAATATCGTTGCTTGGAGATGTCGTCAGATTTAATGTTTATCGGCGGATAGCCTGCCTGCATGAGCATCAGGTTAAGGATCAGTCTACCTGTCCTCCCATTTGCATCGCAGAAGGGGTGAATATCTTCAAAAATCAGATGGAATCGAGTCATGTCAAGGATTGTGGGTTGGACTGGAAGGCTCTGAACCAGATCTTCCATCAGGGCGGGTATCAATACAGGCGGTGGTGGCCAGATTGATGCACCGACTATTGTGCGCTGAGTGTCAGCGAACTGCCCAGCAGGAGCAGCGCTCTGGTCATTGTAGGCGACAATCCTGTGTATTTCTTTAATGAGATCTATCGTGAAGGGCGTGTTGGCTTCAATGACAGCAAGGATGTGCCGGTACGCCTTATCGTTGTCGATGATTTCAAGGTGCTCTGCCAGAGAACGTCCGGAGATGGTAAGGCCTTCCTTAAGGACCAGGGCGGTCTCACGGAGCGTCATCCCGTTACCTTCAAGAGCCGTTGAATCATGGGTGAACTCCACGCGGAAGGACTCGTGGAGAGCAGCAAGAGCAGAAGAATCCAAAGGTCGTCGGCTCTTTAAGAGCGAGAATTGATGCTGGACATCGTCGAGCTTGTCTTCAAGCGAAGCGTTGATCAGGAATTGACCATAATCTTCAAACCGCGCGAGGCTATCAAACTGCTGTTGTGCCCACGCCTTGCGATTCTCATTGGTGCCATACAGCCGATCCGAGGCATCAAAATAGATCTCTGGACCGATATCAGCCGACTCCAGCTTCCAGCCTTTATGTGTCATGACAGAATCCTTTCATGAGAATATGTTATCACGTTGAGAGCCCTAAAGGAGCAGTCAGCGCACTGCTCTGCCCCTCGACACGCTGCTCGACACGCTGCTCTTGTTTCTCTTCAGACCCAATGTCATTAACTTAAGGGTGGCATTGCGACGGAAGCCGCAATCTCCTATGCAAACGCACTCATCTGAGACAAGGGGACGTTTCTGTCTGTCTTATGCTTCTGCTCTCCTGTTCCCCTTCTATCCTAGACTGTCCCTGTGTCTACGGAATCGTATCCCAGTCTTAGAGCATCAACTCATTGTCGGTCAAGAGAAGTCATCGCTTGAAGCAAGTCATCATAGCTGGCGACTGCCTGATAGCGCACTTCAGAGCTGGACATCTCGTTAAACAGCTTCCTGGCGCACCTGATCTTGGCGTCCTCTATACCACGGAGCTCAAATGAATCCATTGTGCCTTTGGTCTCTGCCACAAAGAAGATATGTTTGACAGCGCCTTCCTCAAAGGCGATAGCCCAGTCGGGTGCGTAGTTGCCCACGGGGGTGGGTATCTTGAAAGCTCGCGGCAGTTTGGCATAGACTACCACCTCATTGGCTGCATCCAAATCTTCAGCGAATCTATGCTCAATGGATTTTGATGCTGCACCGTCGGGGAACACCCAATCCTGGATGCTTTTCTGTGCCTTATAGGCGCTGGAGTAGCTGGCCGGTGCTTTTTCGGTGAAGATGGTGGAGTCATACTCTCCAGCGATACGGTTGTAGGAGATGTCGTCGACAATCATGGTCGCTTTCTCGGCGATGATTGCCTTGATGCAACCGGCCATGAACTCCTCGGGATTGGCCTTGTAGAGCGCGAAGCGCTGTGGAGATATGGCTTCCAGTATTGCCGCTGCGCTCCTGCGGGTAATGGTCGCGCCTTGGGCGACCTCGCCAATCAGGTCATAGGTAACAGACGAGCCAGACGACACGCTCAGGGCTTCGGTCGTCGAGCGTATGTCGGTGAAATGCTCCCTGCTTTCCAATGTGTCGCGACTTCCCGTCGCCTCTTGGATGCCGCGCGTCATCGTGTAGCTTAAGGCTCCTACAGTAAGGTGCGTGTTGATGTGACTGATGGCCTTACGCCGCAGCTCCTCATCGTCAAACCTGACCGTATAGGCGTATTTGTGGTTGATGCGCCGCCAAAGCTCCAGCCACTCCGCCCTCTTGGCATTATCGTTGAGCTTATTCTCAGTGATTTTGGTAGAAAGGCCATTTGAGACCATGCCTGACAAGGCGGACGGATCAAAGACGCTCTTGATGAGCTTATGCACGGCCTCAGCCTTTGGTGCTACATCGTCAGGAAGCAGTGCCAGAGTGCTGGTAGTGTCTGCGGTCTTGTACTCTGGTGTGACCTTGCCGTCTATATCAACATAGCCGTTAGACACCATCCAGAAGTAGATGATTGTGGATTCGCGTTCGTTGAAGTCAAACTCACGGCCATCGTCAAATACCAGCTTACGTCCTTTGAAGAAGGCGTTATCTATGACCATTGGGCGATCCCGTAGCTCGTCCAGTGTCTCGCTTTGCAGCCCGCCCACGAAGTTCTGATAGCTCTCACTGGCGATCACCGTCAGCACATTGGTGGCATGGACGCCGCCCTCGCCGAGGGCGCCAGCATCCATGCGGTCTCCATCCGCATTCACGCAAAGCCTCATGCCGCGTCCGACCTCCTGGCGTTTGCCCACGCTGTTGTCGGAGTGCTTGAGGGTGCATATCTGGAACACGTTGGGGTTGTCCCAGCCCTCGCGCAGCGCGGAATGGGAGAAGATGAAGCGGGTCGGCTCCTCAAACGACAGAAGCCTCTCTTTGTTCTTCAGGATGAGCTCGTAGGCGCTGATGTCGTCAGAGCTGTCCTGGCCACGCTTCACGGTGCTGTCGACCGAGTGCCCATGCCTGTCGATGCTAAAGTACCCGCGATGGGTGTCATCTGCTGCGATGCCGCCCAGATAGTCCAAGTAGTCACCGTTGAACAGGGTAGGCGCATTTGCCAAAGCCTCGGCGTACTCCTCCTCAAAGATACTCCCGTACTCGCCCAGCAGCTCGTTGCCGTCTTCATCGTATTGGCGGTATTTTGCCACCTCGTCGATGAAGAACAGTGACAGGCACTTGATGCCGTCTCGGAACAACTGCTCCTCTTTTTGGAAGTGAGACTGGATTGTCTCGCGAATCTGTATGCGCCTGAGCGCTGCCTCGGTGGCATCGCCGGTTATGACTCCGCGCTCCAGCACCACGCCATTTAAGAAAGTGACGGTGCCCGGCTCAGTGTCGGTTCCCGGTTTGATGCCGTCCGGGGCGATTATGTAGTCGTTGCGGTACTGCTCAAGCTCGCCGGAGGCTACATAGATGTCATCGTCGATGTTAAGCGTGCCAATGACTTTCTTCGTTGTGCCCGCCGCTGTCATCTTCTCGTACTCGATTCGCGCAGCTGGCGGCTTATTGTGCGAGACTTTTATGCCATCAAGGTACAGATAACTGTTCTGTCCCATCAGGTTCTTCACTGTGAAGCCTTTAACCTCGATGCGTTTGACCAGCTTTTGGTTGTAGGCATCCAGTGAGTCCAGGGCATAGACCGTATTGTGCTTCTCTTTGTGCGTGGCGGAAAAGTACAGGGAGAACAGCGGGTTAAAGCGCTTAATGCCTGCCTTTGTGGCTGCGCCGCCCATCTTCTGCGGCTCATCTTGAATGATGATCGGACGATTGGCTGCAACCACGTCAATGGGCATACGTGAGCCAAAGTCGTCGCGTTCAGAGAAGATGATGCGGGCATCGCCCGAGCCGCCCTCTTTTAAAGAGGTATTGAATGCCTGCATGTTGATGATCATCACCGAGATGTCGGTGCTTTCCGAGTAGTTATCCAGCAGGCTCAGGTTCTTGCTGTCGTAGATAAAGTAGTTGAGCAGCTTGCCGTATTGCTGGAAGAAGTGATCCGAGGTAGATTCCAAGGACTTGAACACACCTTCTCGTATTGCCACCGATGGCACAACGATGATGAACTTTGACCAGCCATAGTGCTTGTTCAGCTCGAACATCGCCTTGGTATAGACGTAGGTCTTGCCGGTGCCGGTCTCCATCTCCACGTCGAGCTGACATACTCCCACTTCTGCTGACAGGGTTGCAGACTCGGGTATCTGGTACAGGCTCTGAATACGCTGGATGTTCTCCAACATCGCATCAGGAGCAACGCCAACAGGAGCGTTGCCATAGCCGAGTTCGCTACCAAGTTGGAAAAGAGCTTCAGCGCCGCTGCGGCGATCCTTCGCCTTGCCAAGGTCGCGGATAAACTTGAGACTATCGTGGTTTGG
>JAIRXA010000051.1 GCA_031268525.1 Coriobacteriales bacterium
GCGTCAAGATGCTGGCCGACCGCCACCTGCTGCTCGTGTTCGCTGCTGAGACGCGCACGCTTCAGATGCTCTCGGGACACCGCCCCCGGTGCAGCGCAGAAGCTGTTACGCGTGAAGACGCCGGCCGCCACCGCGGGTGTGTCACACACGACGAGCGCCAGATCGCGCCTCTCGGGATTGTGCCGAAAGCCCGCCGAAACACCCGCCGAGCGCAATCCGGCGACAGCCCCGAGGCCACCCTCGACGAAGGTAACGAGACCGAATGCGGTGTCGGTCTGCGTGCCGGCTTCGGCAGCTATGGATGGTCTTGCTGTCATTGCTACTCTCCAACCTCAGCGGCTATGGACGGTCTTGTTGTCATTGCTGGTCTCCTAGCGCAGATTTTCTTGGTGCTGGTCTCCTGATGCTGGTCTCCTTAAACCACCGGCGGGATGCCGATCAGGCCGACCGTCTCCTTAAAGCCGAAAACGATATTGGCGCACTGAATAGCCTGCGCCGCCGCCCCCTTACCCAGGTTGTCGATGGCGCAGGAGGCGATCAGGGTATTGCTGGCCGCGTCGAAGGCGATGCCCACCTGGGCGCAATTGCTCCCAAGGACACTGGCCGTACGAGGCATCGTGCCAAAAGGCAGAAGCCGCACGAAGGCTTCCCCCTCATAGGCAGTAAGATAGACGGTTTCCAGAATATCGGCGTCTACGCCTGCCTGAAGCGAGAGGGTCGCCGTCGCCAACAGGCCACGTTTCAGTGGTGCGAGATGCGGCGTAAAGACCACGGGTACGGTGCGCCCAGCTTCGGTGGAGAAAATCTGGATGATTTCGGGCGTATGGCGATGCGTCGTCACGCCATACGCATTGACGTTTTCGTCCACGCTGCAAAAATGGGTCGTCGCATTCGCCTTGCGCCCCGCGCCCGAGACGCCGGAGATGGCGTTGACGACCACGGGAGCGGCCAGCGTAATTCCAGCAGCCAGCGCAGGGGCGGCAGCCAGCGCACTGGCTGTGGGGTAGCACCCCGGACAGGCCACAAGCGCCGGTGTACGCGTACGTGCGTGCGTGCTCCCCGGCATACCCACTGGCAGACCCGCCTGCGCGCTCGCCTGAGCGCTCGTCCGCACAGTCTCCTGCGCGCTCGCCTGTCTACCCGCCTGCGCCAGTTGAGAGCGATAGAGCTCCGGCAGCCCATAGACCGCACGCGCAAGCAGATCGGATGCGGTGTGGGCCACGCCGTACCAACGCTCATAGGTCGTGGGGTTCTTGAGCCGAAAATCCGCACTGAGATCAAAGACGCTCACGCCATCCTCAAGCAGATCGGGTACCATACCCAGAGCGGTGGTGTGGGGAACCGCGAGAAAGACGGCTTCAAGCCGACCGTCCCGCGCCAGCGCCAGCACCTCTTCATGCGGAACAAAGGAAAGCGCGGTACGATCGAGAAGAGCTGGATACAGCTCAACGAGCGGCAGGCCCGCGTCACGGTCCGAGCTCGCCGCGATGAGCTCGAAGAAGGGGTGCCCCAGCAGATGGCGCACGAGTTCGATGCCGCCATAGCCGGCGGCGCCGATAACAGCTGCTCTCAAAGCAGGCATAAAACGTGCATCTCCTCTCACGGTCTCTCTCGGGTCATGACAAACTCCCGAACGAGCCTTGCCTCTACGACAACCCTTGAGTTGGCCTTGCCTGTGAATGACAAGCCCTTGGACAGGCTTGGCCTCTATGACAAGCCCTTGGACAGGCCTTGTCTGCATACGATATCAGAATACTGCCACTCTGTCACAGATATGTGCAAAATATTGCACTTTTTCAATATAATTCATTATTCTATGTAATATTATTAATGGAATATCCATACTCATGCTCAAAGAAAATGCGCTATACTGGTGAACTGTGCAAACAGACAACCACAGACACCACGAGACAACAATCGAGAGATGAGCGATAACCCCCCATGACCTCACCTGCTGATACGGATCCCGAGCTGACAATTCTGATGCCCTGCCTTGACGAGGCAGAGACACTGGCGACGTGCATTGGCAAGGCGCAATCTTTCCTGAAAGAAAGCGGAATCGTCGGCGAGGTGCTGATTGCCGACAACGGATCGACCGACGGCTCTCAGGAGCTTGCTCAGGCGTGCGGCGCACGGGTCGTCGACGTGCCTATCAGGGGCTATGGCGCGGCGTTGATCACCGGAAGCCGGGAGGCACACGGCACCTATGTGATCATGGGCGATGCCGACGACAGTTACGACTTTGAGCATCTACAACCCTTTGTGGACAAACTCCGCGAAGGCCACGACCTGGTCATGGGCAACCGATTCAAGGGCGGGATTGCTGAGGGCGCGATGCCGCCGCTGCATAAATATCTCGGGAACCCAGTGCTCTCCTTCATCGGGCGGCTGTTTTTCCGCTCGCCCATCGGCGATTTTCACTGCGGTCTGCGCGGCTACAACAAAGAGGCCATTCAGGGCCTGGGTCTGAAGACCACCGGCATGGAATACGCTTCGGAGATGGTCGTTCAGGCAACTCTGGCGGATCTCAAAATTGCCGAAGTACCCACAACGCTCAGCAAGGACGGGCGCTCCCGTCCGCCGCATCTCCGTAGCTGGAGCGATGGCTGGCGTCACCTGAAATTTCTGTTAACACACGCCCCCAACTGGCTGTTCACCGGCCCCGGCCTGTTCTTTCTGCTACTGGGAGCCATTATCTTGATCGCACTTTCAACCGGCCCCCTGACCATCGGAGGGGTGGCGTTCGACATACACACGATGCTCTACGGAGCGGCCTTTACCATCATTGGCGCAACCATTCTGACTTTCGCGCTGTTCACGAATGTCTATGCCGCCGCAAGCGGCTACATCCCGCTTGCAAAAAAGCACTCCTTCTTTGAGCGATTGGCTCCAGAGCGCATCATCGTCGTTGGACTGCTGCTCGGCGCCCTCGGGCTTGCTGCAACGATTCTGGCCTTCGCGCTCTGGGGTGCCGTCGACTTTGGCGACCTCGACCCCAGCGACATGATGCGCATAACCATCCCCTCGCTGGTGCTTATGGTCATTGGTGTCGAATTGATATTCGCCGGCTTCTTTGTTGGCGTCCTGAAGCACTGACGAGGTTTTGGTGCCTCCCGGATCCCAGCAGGTGGAGAAGCCCGAGCGCGCACGAGGTCACGCCCTCCTCAGGGATCAACGGGTTCGTTTCGTTGCGATCGGCGCGATGAACACGCTCATCGACTTTGCCCTGCTCAACCTGCTGAGTGTTCTGGGTTTGTCCCCCCTTGTCGCAAACATCATCTCCACAGGACTGACGATGGCGATCAGCTTCGTGCTCAACCGCCGCTATACCTTTGCCTCCAGCTCGCAGCACTACGTCCGCGATGTCGTGTTGTTCATCGTGTTCACACTCCTGGGATTGTGGGTGCTCCAAAACCTCATCATTGCCGGTCTGCTCGCACATCTCCCGTCTGACTGGCCCGTTTGGCTGCGCCTCAACGGCGCCAAGGTGCTCGCCACAGGAGCCTCAATGGTCTGGAATTACCTGAGCTACAAATACATCGTATTCCGTTGATTGCTGCATGACCCCCCGGACAAAAGGGGATGTCCGCCTTTTGTCAACGCAGAGCAGCAGGTTGCGCCAGGTGGAGCAGGGAAACCACGCAGGTTCCGCCAGGTGTAGGGGCGGGCTTTGACCGCCCGCGTGGGTACGTGGGATGTGTGTCGGGGCAAACCCGTAGAGGCGGTTGCCGAGCCTGTCTCTGCGCAGGACAAAAGGACGTTCGCCTTTTTGTCTTTAGCGATAAGGCTCCGCGTCCTCCACCTCATCATAGTTATATACTCGGTTCTCGCTTTCTGAGTAGTACAGCGGCGGAATCCACATCCCTTCGGAAGGACCGCTC
>JAIRXA010000115.1 GCA_031268525.1 Coriobacteriales bacterium
AACCGTCCCCCGTCTACTGACCCCGTCTACTGAGTGTGTCAAATTATACGTCCCCCTGACACGCGTTCTGTCACATCCGTGTCTCGTCCCCCTCTGTTTGCGCGCGGCAACCTCTGTTAGAAGCGCACAACTCCGTTTTCGCTGCGATGGGTGGTTCGGATGAAGCGCACGGTTTGGTCGGCGGCGTTCATGATGAGAGAATGGGTGGTCACGGAGCCAGAGGGATCGAGGTACACACCATCGAGCATCTCGCCGTCGGTGACCCCACAGGCAATGAAGGCCGCGTCGTCACCCGCGACCAGCAGGTCACGAGGCAGCACACCGTCGAGATCGATCCGTGTTCCTGTGGCTGCAAAGGCGTCGGCAACCATCTGCTCGGCGCGCGCGCGCTTCTCGTCCGCCTTCTCGTCAACACCGAAATTGAAGCGACCTTCAAAGAAACCACCGATAGCCTTAAGCCCCGTAGCGGCCAAAACGCCCTCAGGTGAGCCACCGCTTCCGAGATAGAGATCAATCCCCGTGCCGGGCACGGCGGTGGCGATGGCGCCAAAGACATCCCCGTCGTCGATCAGGCGCACGCGTGCTCCCGCCTCGCGCACCGCCGCGATCAAGTCTGCGTGACGCTCGCGCGCAAGGATGCAGACATTCACCTCACTGACGGGCTTATCAAGCGCTTCGGCGACGGCGCGCACATTGTCAGCGGGCGCATGATCGACGCCAAGAGTGCCTGCGTCAAGGAGCGCAGGACCGGCGGCGATCTTATCCATATACGTATCGGGCGCGAACAACAGAGCGCCACGCGGAGCGATGGCGATCGTGGTCAAAGCATTGGGCTGGTTGTAGGCACAGAGATTGGTGCCCTCCAGCGGATCAACCGCAATGTCGATCTTCGGGCTCTCATAGACTTCCCAGCCCAGTCCGAGTTCTTCGCCGATGAACAGCATCGGCGCCTCGTCGCGCTCGCCTTCTCCGATGACGATCCTTCCGGCAAAGTCGATATCGTTGAAAGCCTGCCGCATGGCCTCGGTCGCGGCAGCGTCGGCGGCGCGCTTGTCTCCCCTGCCATTAAACGCGGCGGCAGCAATGGCGGCAAGCTCTGCCACATTGAGAACCTGCATGATTAACGAAGTCTGCATGATGGCTCCTTACTCGGCCTGTTCGCTATCCTGACCGTTGGTGATCTGGTATTACTTCTCCTTCTGTTCGTCTCGTATCAGTTTAGCAGCGAAATGGGCATCTGGGCTACCGGGGGTAAGCATTGGACGGAAAAACGGCTCTGGCCGCGAGAAACCCCTCCCGGCCTCCGATGCCAAAAACGCCTCCACGACCTGCTCGTTCTCCTCGACAAGCACGCTACAGGTCGAATACACGACAAAGCCGTCTTTCTCGATATGCGGTGCGACGACACGAAGCATCGCCAGCCCCTGTTCAGCCATCTGCGTGACCGCCTCCGAGGTAAGCCGCCAGCGTGCCTCGGGATGACGGCGCAGGGTGCCGGTGTTGGAACAGGGCGCGTCAATGAGCGCGCCACGATAGGATCGTGGAAGTTTTCCTGCGGCGATGATCTCGCCGAGATTGAGGACATCAGCACGGATCGAGACCGGCGGTTCAAGCCCGTATTGACGGAGCCGAGCCTCAAAACGCATCTGCTTTGATGCGGCTTTCTCAAGAGCATACTGCCTGGTCTGCCGCCCATAGGCAAGCACTGCCGCCCGTTGTATCAGGATGGTTTTCGTGCCACGACCGCTGCCAACTTCCAGAAAAGAGCCGTCTGGCAAGGGAAGGGCGATGCGAGCGACCTCCTGAGTTGAGGCGTCGGCGACGATGAGCTCGCCCGCATCCACTCTTGTCTTGTATCGGGGGAGCTCTCGAGAATCGATCAGCACGCAGCTCAGGTCGAGCATGTTCGCAAAATAGACGGGAGCAGGCTGATTGGAAGCCTCCATGAATGATCGAGCCGCCGCGTCCCCGAGATCGCTGACCAGACGCTGGGCAAGCCACTGCGGAAAGGCATACAGATGGGCAGCGGCCTCAACAGAGGTCTTGGGGTCTCCCCAGGGAAACTCTTCAAGCTCCCGTACAAGCTGTCTGAGGACCGCGTTGACGAAGGGTGCTGCATAACTGGCCTGTTCCCGGGCTAACTCAACGGCCTGATGGATGGGGATAAAGGGCTCTTTGTGCAGGTAAACCAGCTCATAGGTAGCAAGTCGCAGGATATCGTGAACACGCGGTTCAGGTAAGGTGCCCCTGCGGCAGGCCCGCTTGATGATGATGTCGAGCTCGCCCGAAGTTGCGGCAACTCCGCGCGCCAACTGGACGACGAAAGCGCGATCAGAATAAGATAGCTTGCTATCAATCATAGAGCGCTCGATCAGAGGATTGACAAAAGCGCTCCGGGATCGCATTGCCGAGATGATGTTGAGAGCGAGACGACGCGCCTCGGTCGCAGTGTTCGTTCGGCGATTCTTCAAAGGGGTCACGGCGTTTTCCGGGTGCCAGGTGATTCCCGAAGGTTGGGTGTTTGCTGGGGGGCAAGCGCGGCCCAGGTGCCAAACGCGCCACGCAGCCCGGTGCTGAAGGCTCGAGCGCTCATCGCCTGCTTTCCGTCTGGTTTGAGTGTGACGAGCTCAAAGATGCCGTCGGCTGCCGTCAGGAGGAGATGTCCTTCCTCGGTACGAACCTGCCCGCTTTCGGTCCCCTCCCGCTCCATTTGTTCCGCGCCTCCGTCCTGCTCTACTGCCTGCACCTCAAGCACCGTCACGGCGCGCCCGCAGATGACGCAGCGTGCCGGAGCCTGTGGTGTTGAGGCACGAACGCGGCGAATGTTCTGTGCCGCACTGAGCGCAGGATCCAAATGCAATTCGACCTTGGCGACCTTGTCGGCATAGGTGATAAGCGCCGAGTCCTGCTCCATCCATCGCGCCTGTCCAGAGGCGATCTGTGGCAGGGTATCCGCAAGCAGGCGCGCGCCGGTTCGGGAAAGCTCGTCGGCCAGAGTCGGCGCGTCCTTCTCCCCGACAGCGATGGCGGCCTGCGCACAGACAGCGCCTGCATCCAACTCGTATACAACACGCATGATGCTCACCCCAAGCTGCTCGTCACCCGCGAGAAGAGCCCGCTGGATAGGAGCGGCCCCACGCCAGCGCGGCAGCAGGGAGGCATGGATGTTTATGACCTCGCAACGAGGCGCGGCCAGTATCTCGTGCGAAAGCACCATGCCATAGGCCGACACCACGATGAAATCGCAGGCGGCGAGCTCGGGAAGGACGGCAAGCTCGGCTTTGCTGATGGGAGTTGCGACGGGCACTCCAAGCCGTTTTGCGGCGACATGCACCGGCGAGGGCACCCGTGCGGTACCACGACCAGAGACGGCATCGGGTCGCGTACAGGCCAGTATGACTCGAAAGCGCCCCGCTGCATCAGCCACCAGGGCTTCCAAGGCTGGCACCGCGAAATGCGGCGTTCCCATGAAAACGATATCGTACATACACAAAGTGTACCAAAAGGAGCGTATGATATACCCCACCGATTGGAAGGAGCGCCAGATGGGCGATACATCTCGAACGGGTAGCAGGGCTAAAATGAGCATCACACGGAAGATTCTCACGACCCTGGGCATCGTGCTCGCCGCCGTCATACTGGTCGTTGGCGGCTATGTTCTCTACATCGTGATCGGCTACAACCGCATACCCGACCATCAGGCGTTAACCGTCGAGCGCGTTGGAGCACCCACGGAGCAGGCGGGAGCCACGGAGCAGACTGGAGCCACTGAGACTCCCGGCGAGACATCGGATTCGTCCGCCAAACATCTGCAGGTCAACGAGGAGTACACAGCCCTGACCTTCAACATCGGATTCGGCGCCTATGACCACGACTTCAGCTTCTTCCTCGACGAAGGTCTGATGGCCGATGGCACATCGACAGTCGGCAGTGAGAGCCGCGCCGCAAGCCGGGAGGCCGCTGAACGCAACACAGCAACGATCGTCTCACAGGCACTCGCTGAGCAGCCTGATATCCTCCTGTTTCAGGAGGTGGACGTTCAGGCCGATCGCAGCTGGGACGTCGATCAACGCGCCCAGATACTTGAGGCGCTACCTGCGGGAACCTGGTACGACTATGCGACGAATTTCCACTCGGGCTACCTGTTCTACCCGCCAACCAAACCCATTGGAAAGATCGTAGACGCAGGGCTGCTGACCATCAGCGCCTATGAGATCACCGTCGCCGAACGGCGCAGTCTACCGGTGTCGGATGCCTTCCCCACAAAATACTTCGACCTGGACCGTTGTATATCAGTGAGTCGCCTGCCGGTGGATGGAGCAACTGGAACATCAACCGCAAGCGGGACCGACGCTCAAGCCCCTGAGCTTGTCCTCATCAATGTCCACCCCTCCGCCTATGACGAAGGCGGGATCATACGAGCGCAACAGATGGAGATGATCGCAGACATCATGGCCGAAGAGTACGCACGCGGTAACTATGTCATCGTGGGGGGCGACTTCAACCACGCCTTCGGGGGCAGCGAGCAGCTGTTCATGGGTGGGATGCAGCGGCCCGAGTGGGTACAGGCCTTCGACGAGCAGTTGTTGCCTGCGAACTTTCATGTAGTGCTCGCAGATAACTATGATAGTATTGGCACATGCCGTGATACGAGCATTACCTATCAACCGGGCGTGAACTATGAGGTTGTGATCGACGGGTTCATCGTCTCAGACAATGTGGAAGCCCGCGCAATGAACATCGACGCCGACTATCTTGGCAGTGACCACAACCCCGTTCGTCTGGAGTTCGTGCTGCTGGGCTGAGCGCCGGAGACCGAAGGCAGGCAGTGTCGGGGCTTTCCCAAGAGCACCGACAGGGTTGCAATCGCAGAGTTTGCACCAAAAGGGCCGTTGTCGAGGATTTTACTCGCCGATTCGGGCACTCTTTCGGAGTCGGTCTTCTCCATAACTCTCTGACCTGCGGGTTTGTAATCACTGTCAACCCGGGCTGTTAAAAAATCCTCGACAACAGCCCTTTTGATGCAGAAAACGCTTATCGGGGTGGGTAGAGGGCGGGCCTGGCCATCGTGCGTTCATTCGTAGAGGCGCGCGAGACAAACTCGCAGAGTTCAGTCAGCATATCTCCCGGTCTCCCCCATTCCGTCCAGATCTATGGAACCATCCTGACGGCAATTACCCAATTCCGACGATAGGCACAGGACGCGGCAAGTCCTACTGTCATGGTCTTGTCATGAAATTGCAATGCTCAGGGAGGAGAAGGGATTATTATGGCTATCAGGGATATGAGTTCACGTCGCGACTTTCTCAAGGGAACCGCACTGTTGGGGGCTGGCCTCTTGGGGGCCGGTGGCCTGGTAGGATGTACGCCCAGTGTCCCAGATGACGGCGACAGCAGCGGTAGCGATATACCAGAGGTTGCTTCCGCTGGCGGCGGAGATCGCGTGCCTGGTTATTGTGGCCCCGGCGACTGGTTGGGCACTCCGCCGGTCATCAATGATGCTGACATTACCGAAACCATCGAGAGCGACCTGGTGCTTCTGGGCAGTGGACACTCTGGAGTAGGTGCAGTATTCAGCGCAGTTGATGAAGGGCTCAGTGTTTCGGTCATTGAGCGCCAGCCCTGGGGCGCCTTTGTCGATCTGGAAGGCATAGGCGAGAACAAAGGTGGCTGGTATGGTGAAGATATCGGACACGTAAACTCGCAATTTCTCATCGATCGCGGCTTTGGCCCCTATAATACCGGCGAGGTTGTCGCAGAATTCTGCAAACGTGCCGCGGGCCGATGCAACCCCGATATCATCAAGGCCTTTGTGCAGAACTCTGGGCCGATGTTCAATCGATATAAGGAGATCTACGACAGCTTCGAGGCCGAACGTCAGGCCAACGACTCCAATGTCTACCTGACAAACGTGATGATGGGCGAGGGCGGCGAAGACGGCTACTATGACTTGAGCAATATGTTTGAATATCCACTCTGCAACACACAGCGTTGTGCTGAAGATGTGAACTATCCCACCACAGGCGGTGGGTACATGAGTTGGCCCTGCAATGCGCAATTCTACGGCTACCAATTGAACAACATTGAGTACGTGCATAAATACATCGTCCAATACGCGCAGGAGCATGGTGCTACCTACTATTTTGAACATACGGGCA
Organism: Coriobacteriales bacterium; assembly: GCA_031268525.1. Lineage (GTDB taxonomy): Bacteria > Actinomycetota > Coriobacteriia > Coriobacteriales > UBA8131 > JAIRXA01. The sequence goes on from JAIRXA010000115.1 coordinate 6,159, forward strand.
TCGTGCTTACCACTGACGACAGCGGTGCAGTGACCGGCCTTATAGCTCAGGACGTAGAAGGCAACTATAAGAAGTTCGTTGCAAAGAAAGCTGTGCTTTTGGCTGCCGGTGACTTCATCGGTGATCCGAATATGTGCTGGGCTTTGCTGAACGAAGGTATGGAGTGGGCCGAGCGCACCGGTGCGATCAGAGAAGAATGGACAATGACTGGCCTGCGCGATGGCACGGGCCATAAGATGGCGTGTTGGATTGGCGGTATGATAGAGCCTTCGCCTCGCGGTTGGATGGCCCTGGGCGGTGGCGCCAGTGGTCCGTGGGGAGTTGCTCCGCTCCTGCAGTTAACCGAGGCAGGAGAACGCTTCATGAACGAGGCGGCCATCATGCAGATACAGTCGGCAAACGTGCGCCAGCCTATCGCGGTCGGCTGCTGGGTATCAGATGCCAATTGGAAAGCTACTGTCGGCAAAGCGCCGCTTGATCACGGCGCTCCGAACTATGGCGAGAACGGCTGGTGGGATATCACCGTCGCAGACATGGCAGCTTTGGTGCCTGGCCCCGATCCTGGTCCGGTTCGTGACGGCGGCATGGGCAGCTTAACGAGACCTGGAGAGGTCTATTGCGCCAACACCCTTGATGAGCTTGCCGATTATCTGGGTTATTCTGGCGACGCAAAGAACGCTTTCCTTGCAAGCATCGAGCACTACAACCAACTCTGCAACTCTGCTGACGGCGAC
>JAIRXA010000185.1 GCA_031268525.1 Coriobacteriales bacterium
GAGGTGAGGCCAGTGTGCAACCCCCTTGGAGAGGTGAGGCCAGTGTGCGCCCTCGTTGGGAAGGAGAAGGCCATTCAGATACCGCCTCCATCCTCAAGGTCGTAAACTCCCTTGGAGAAGTAGCGGTCACCACGGTCAGGCAGGATTGTGACGATGTTGATCGTAGTTTGAGCACCTTGCAGGTGTGCACTTTGACGGCCGCTGTTGACCGTATCGTGGCCGCCTTGCAGACTGGCGAGTTGACGACCGATGTCCGCCGTGCCCTGACCCCCTTGCAGGCTGACGCCTTGACGAACAGCGTCCGCCGCTGGATCGCCATCGGGCAGTGCTTCTTCCAGACCACGGGCGAAGGCGTCAGTCGCCTGACAGCCTGCCGCCCGACTACGCGCCAGATCGCGCGTCAGAGACAGAGCTGCCCAGGCCGCTGCCCCTGAGGAGGTCCCAACGATGAGTCCCTCCGCACGAGCCAGCAGACGCAGGGTGGACAGCGCGGCAGTATCCGTCACCTTGATGACGCGATCCACCAGTGACATATCCATCGTCGAGGGGATGAAGTCGTTTCCGATGCCCTCGATATCATAATCGCCGTGCACACCGCCACCAATGGTCGAGCCGACCGGGTCGGCCAAGATGCAACGCGTCGAGATATCACGTTCCTTGAGATAGCGAGCAATGCCGGAGTAGGTACCCCCCGACCCCGCTCCCGCCAGAAAGTAGTCGACCTGACCACCAAGCGCCTCATATATCTCCGGCCCGGTTGTCAGGTAGTGAGCTTCGGGGTTCTGCGGGTTGACGAACTGCCTGAGCGCAATCGCCCCGGGTATCTCCGTGAGCAGTTGCTCGGCTTTGGCGTCGGCCCCGAGCATACCGTCGGCGCGCGGAGTGTTTAAGACCTCGGCGCCCAGAGCCCGCAGCAGCGATTGCTTCTCCGCCGAAAACTTGGTGGGCACCACACAGATGACCCGGTAGCCACGCCCGAGCGCCGCGAGAGCAATGCCCAGACCCATGTTGCCCGCTGTCGCCTCGACAAGCACGCCGCCAGGCTTGAGACGCCCACTACGCTCAGCGGTCTCGATCATGGCGACTGCCGCACGATCCTTAACCGAGCCACTGGGGTTGTAGAATTCCAGTTTTGCGTAGAGCGCTATCGTCTCGGGGAGGCCAAGGTTATTCAGGCGAAGCAGTGGGGTATTGCCGATCAGCTCGGTGATATGGTTATAGACACGCGTTGGGCCTGGGGCTTCCACACCTGCTGGGCTCAAGGTTCCAACACCTGCTGGGCTCAAGGTTCCCACTCCTGCTGCCTCCCTTCTTCCTTCACGAATTCTGGCCTGTTTTCTGGCCTGTTTTCTGTCTGTTTTCGTATTACTACTATTCTTATAAGTTTATTTATATTATGATAGAGAGGAGAGGGAACTTCGTCAAGAGGCAGCCAGGGAAGTGCCGATTAATTGCTTGTCCGTCGGATTGTGAGAATATTTGTCGTTCATCAAGGCGGCACTACCAGGCACTACCAGGCGTATTGCCTGGTAGTGCCAACGCAGAGGAACGGCAAATAGATCGCAAGACGGCGGGCAATGAATAAATCGGTGCTTCCCTAGGAACGGTTCTCCGCAAGCCCCTATGCGGTGCGCGGACAGCTCGTCATACGGGCCATCCGTAGGTCGTCGAGCCGAAAGACATCAGGGAGCATCCATGACCCAGAACAGCGATCTGCACATCAACTCACAGCTGTACATCGAGTCACAGCTGCACATCAACTCACAGCTGCACATCGAGTCACAGCTCATCCATCCGCCCGGCGATCATGATGAGCGCTTCGGCGATGTCGTCGTGCCGATCCACCTCACCACCACCTACGAGCAGGAGGCTTTCGGCAAGCCAAAGCGCTACGACTACTCGCGTGGTGGCAATCCCACACGACAGGTGCTCGAAGACCAGATCGCAGCCCTGGAAGGTGGCACGGGTGGGCTGGCCTTTGCCACCGGCATGGCGGCTCTCAGCGCGGCGCTCTCGCTGTTCTCTCCGGGCGATGGTCTGCTGATCCCCAATAACATCTATGGCGGCACCTTCCGAATCATCGAACGCTACTTCAAGCGCTTCGGATTGACCTACCGCATCGTCGACTTCACCGATCTCGCAGCGGTTGAGACCGCCTTGCGCGGTGGCGACGGGGTCTTCAAGGCTCTGGTTTTTGAGACGCCGACGAATCCCCTGCTCACGATCGTCGATATCGCGGCCCTGTCAGCGCTGGCACATCAGTACGGTGCGCAGGCCATCGTGGACAATACCTTTTTAAGCCCCTATCTCCAACGCCCGCTTTCCCTGGGAGCCGACATCGTTGTTCACTCCGCCACCAAGTTCCTCGGTGGCCACTCCGATGTTCTTGCCGGGCTGCTTGCGATGCACGACGAGGCCCTTTACAAGAAATTGCATTTTATCCAGTACTCGACAGGCGCTACGCTGGCCGCCTTCGATTCCTATCTGCTGCTCCGTGGCATGAAGACCCTTGCCGTGCGCGTGGATCGTCAGGGCGCCAGCGCCTTACGCATAGCCACCTGGCTGGCCGCACATCCTCTGGTCGCGCGGGTTTTCTATCCCGGACTGCCCTCGCATCCCGGCTTTGAGGTGCATCAGAGGCAGGCGACGGGCAACGGGAGCTTACTCTCCTTTGAGCTCATAGCTGACGTCGACCCCGAACGTTTTGCTCAAGCCTTAGATCTGATCACACTGGCCGAGAGCCTGGGAGCCGTGGAATCGCTGCTCTGCCATCCGGCAACGATGACGCACGCATCTATCCCGGCCGATCTGCGCGCCGAGATGGGAATCGGTTCGCAATTGCTGCGCCTGTCGGTAGGCATCGAGCACTCCGACGACCTGTTGGCCGATCTGGAACAGGGATTTGCCGTACTCGGGTAGGGTTTGCAGGACGAGCGATGAGTGGACGGGGTGGAGACTCGCAGGTTCCGCCAGGTGTAGGGGCACACAAACCCCGCAGGTTCCGCAAGGTGTAGGAGCGGGCTTTGACCGCCCCTACACCTTGCAGAACCTGCGACCTTACCCGTTTTTGCGAGAAATCAGGCGGTTTGTGTACGAAATTGACGTTAGTAGCTTCGCCTTTTGTCTTGTGGAGAACCCTGCCCAGCGGGCCCTACGCGAATTGGAGAGCGGCACCTCTCTGGAGGCACTCATCCACGAATACGCCTGCGCCTGAGGAGGGGCCTACGAGGCGTCATTGACAAGAATTTTCTGGCTGTCATGCCCCCAACAGAGCGGCAGGAATAACGTGGACACCGTCTTTACGCGTGTATGCGTGCGGCCCGGTAGTAATGACAATCCGTATCAGTTCGTAGCCATTGAGGTGCTCTGCGAGCCAGTTGAGATGTCTCACGTCTGAATCGTCGACCGTTACTGACATTTTTACCTCAATGGCCAACACATGATAGTCGCGTTCCAGGATAAAGTCGATTTCCCGATTGCCTTTCGCGTTACGGAAATGGCCAAGTTTGGCGCGGTTTATCACCGCATAGGTCTGTAGGCTTTGGGCTATAAGTGATTCGAATAATCTGCCCGCAACCGAGCCATGTTGAGGGCCGAGGAGTGGGGCGCTCACTGCTCTGAGGAGCTGATTTTCTGAGATAGAAAGCAAACTGGCACTTAATGCTGGGTCGACAAGATAGTGCTTGGGGCTTTTGCCAAGCGGCGAGAACAAATTGACTGTAGGTAACCACGCGTCAACGCGATCGGTTATCCAAAGCTCATCCAAAATATCACGATAGCTTTGTACGGTTGCCTTTGCGGGAGGACGTTCGCCTGGGGTTGAAGCATCAAGGATGGTTTGGTAGCTTGCGGTGCTGGCCGTAGCAGCGGCATAGGCTCTGAGCCATCTGAACAACGTACCCGGCTTTCTGACCAGTAATCCCTGCTCAGGAAACTCCCGCTGCACAAGATTGGCGAGATATCCGTCTATCTGATGGCGGGCATTCTCCGTCGAAAGCTCCCGTATCGCAGGGAACCCAGAGACAATGACCTCATGTAGATAGTCTTCCAGTGTTACCGAGGTAGAGCCCGATACGGTATCAGGGTTTTCATGAAAGAGCGATGCTACCGTGATTGCCGCTTTATCGAGTTCGCGTTCCTGAAGGGAAAGCGGACGCATACGCAATCTGACGATACGACCCGCGCCGCTGTGGATTGCGGCATTTTGTGGCACGGCACTACCCGTCAAAATGAACTGATTGGGAGCGCGATCCTCGTCAACCAACCTCCTGACATAGTCCCATACTTTTGGATAACGCTGCCACTCGTCGAGGCACACAGGCTTTTCGGTGTTGCGGAGAAGCTGTATTCCATTGCTCATCAATTCAATCGTCTCATCTAAGTCAAACCGGAGTGTATGCCTTGTGTGTTGCTCAGCTGTCGATGTCTTACCTACTGCCTTGGCGCCATCAAGCGCAATCGCGGAAAGCTCACTCAACATTCCTGAGATCATGGGGTCATACAATCGGGAGATGTAATTCATGGCGCGCTTCCTTTCAAGTGATGGCGCGAGATGACACGAGATGGCTCGAACCATCATAGTAGCCGATTATTCCAGCTTCTACCAGTCGATTATTCCCATTTCTACCAGTCTATTTTTCCGATTCATAGAATAGGGGTTGAGCGGAGAAGGTAGGCGGACAGGGGGTGCACCCGAGGGACACGTCTGTAGGGGCGGACAGGGTAATCGTATATTCGTCTGTAGGGGCGGGCGTTGACCGCCTGCGTAGAAAGAGAGGATTTTCGTGCTCGAGCGGGCGGTCAAAGCCCGCCCCTACACCTGGCGGAACCTACGGGGTTATCCGTTTTTGCGAGAAATCAGGCGGTTCATGTACGAAATTGACGTTAGTAGCGATTTGAGGACAGAAGAGGTAGGACTTTGCAAAAAGCTATCCATAGGAGCAGTTTATCTACCGGGTAGTTTACATTTGACGATAAAAGTTATGAATGTCTAACCCGCTACTAACGTCAATCTCGTACCTTGCAGAGCCTTTTTCGCGGAAAAAAGTTAAAAGGAGTAGACAAGGGACAGTTTCGAGCAAAGACAAAAGCGAACCTCCCCTTTGTCTTTGCTCTTATGTCTTGCTTTTGTTCAGAAGCTATGCTTGTCAATTGGTCATTGCGCATAACCTGGCACAATACCGCGTTTTTCCGCCGCGTCTCTGAGCATCTTCCACATCCCGAGATGGCCAATATCCTGCTGCGGACAGACCTCGTCGCATTTACCGCACATAATACAATGATACATTCCGTCGCTTACGGCCTCCATCACGCGATCGCCTTGATCCAGATGATCCATAAACCGATAAGCCATAGCCGTCATAGTTGCAGGGCCGACATAGGAATCGGGGTTTGTGGCCACAGTGGGGCAAGCGGCATCGCAGACGCCGCAGCGGCAGCAGAACTCTGCGTGATAGATTAATTCCTTGGTCGCAGAGTCAAAGTCGGGCGGTACCACTGTTTGGCGACTGAAATCCTCTATCCTCACGCGATCATAGGCCAGGGAGAGCCGGGCATCCAACTCGGCCTTATCGACGATCAGATCGCGTATCACGGGGTATCCCTGAAGCGGTTCGAATGTATGACTGCCATCTGTTATGGGCGTCACACAGGCCAACACCGGAATACCATCGAGCATCATCGCGCAACGTCCACATAGCCTGCAGGCGCAACTGAAGTCGAAGTTCACCGGCTCTATCTGCTCGTGAAACTCAACCAAGGCCTCCATGGCCGTCATCTGCTCACGGTACTCCACCTCTCCGCTCACATAGTAAGATGCCGGATCATCGGCAGGGTTGAATTTCAATACCTGAAGTTTCATGGGGCTTTTCTCCTTGTCCTTGGTGTTTACAGCCAGTCCGAGCGGGGCATCTCACGCTTTTCAAACTCCATGTCTCCGTCCTTGAGGTAGCAGACCTGTATACATGCCCAGTTTGCATCGTCGCGCTGGGGAAACTCCGAGCGCAAGTACATGCCGCGCGTCTCCTCCCTGCCCAGCGAGGCGCGAACGCTGATCTCGGCAATATCGAGCATGTTTATGTTCTCAATGGCTTCTTTCCACTCTTTATTCCACACCGGGGATGCATTGCGGATGACCTGTCTGGGCATGTCCTCCCGGCGGATGCGCTCAAGCTCTGCTATGGCCGCAGACATGTTGTCGGCGTTACGGTAGACACCAAGACCACCGTAGCAGGCTGTCTGGATGCGCTTGCGGATCTCATGCGGATAAATGCCATCGGAGGCTGTGCGAGTACGGATCTCTTGGAGCCTGTGATATTCCGCCAATGCTCCCGACCAGTCAATATCATCGATTTCAGCGGCTGTCTTGAGGTATTCACCTGCACAGTGAGCGGCCCAAGGACCATAGATTCTGTTGAAGTGCACCTGTGCACCGCCGACTTCGCCGGTCGTTCCGGCTCCGCGGGCATGGAACAGGCCATCGACCTCGGTCATCATGTTCTCATCAATGACCGGCTGGCCGCCATGCTCATACATCTCGGGTACCGCCTCAATGGGTTGGCTGCGCACATCAAAGCCAAACTCCCGCAACAGCTCGATGTTGCGTTCATTGCTGTAGCGGATATGGCTGTCCCCGACATTCAAGAGCACCCCACCGTTTGCAGTGCCTCGTTTTTCGCCAAAAACAACGCGTCCGAGCTCCTGATTGAAGTAAATACGATTAGCAACATCAGAGTCATTGGGATCGAATACCAGCTCGCCGTTGGCATCGAAGATGGCGTGCGCCTCCTGGGCATCGCCGCAGACGCCGGAGCCAAAGCCACAGGCAAGCCCACGTGGCTCACAGCTCATTACATCATACTGGGTGTATTCGGCATCGCCTATGCCAAGGCCATGACGGAAAAGGGCCATGTCCGCGTCTGCCGTGTTATCCGGTGTGCCAATGCTGTAAGCCGATACCGAGAAGCAACCGTAAATCCAGGTGCAGCCTCCAGTCGCAAGCACCGTCACCGGCGAGCGAAATATCCTGAAGCTCCCCGTTGGCAAATGCAATCCGAGAGCACCAACGCATCGCCCCTCGCTAATCAATATATCGGTTATCATCGTTCGATCGTAAGCGCTGCTGCGTGATTTCAGTGTCATCTGGTCGATCTCCCGACGATAGAATTGTCCTTGGCAATAGCCGGGAATGTCAAGGTAGAAGGCAATCGAACCATCATCTTGACGGTCAGGCATATACTGCCCATGGTTGATGTTATAGACAATCTTGTTGGGCTGAGGGTCAAACTGCAGGGCCTTTTCAAGCATCTGGGCATTGAGCTGATAGCCGAGATAGCCCTGGATCGTCGGATCTTTTTTAGGGTCATCGGCAATCTCAACGGCAGAGAAAGCATCCCAACTCATGCCCGAGGTGCCACTGTGACGAAGTGTGCCCTTATCGACAACAGTGACATGATGTCCTTCAGACATGGCCTGCGCTATGACACTTAAGGCATTGTTACCGCTGCCGATAACCAGGAAATCACAGTTGATTATCTCAAAGCCCGAATCGCCGCTCGCACTGGATGTGCCTGCACCAGCGCTTCCTTCGCCCGTCGAACTGCTACTCGCAAGATCGCAGGCAGCCAATGACCCGGCCAACGCAGTTCCGACTGAACCGATAGCGCTGAGCCGTAAGAAATCGCGACGCGATACCGGCCTTGCGGGAATACTCCTATCCTCTTTCATATACCTTCCCTTCTCGTCAATAGCTCTTGGTTCAGGCACCTGTTGCTCTTGCTGGATCAGATGGGCTGAACCGGTCTCGACACTAGGGTACTATCGGCGCTGTTGCTCCTAAAAGACCGTGCGCAGCACAGTTTGTAGTCGTAATCAGATACAAGTCCACCTGTTTGTATCGCCTATGGTTTCAAGCTTTATCCTGGCAATGGCCGCATGAGGTAGAATAGTGCTGCCGAGTTTTGCCGTGGGTTGATGTGTATTCATGGAGGAGACGACATGGTAAAACTGTTTGAGAAATCCGGTAATGACGAAACCAAGATGAAGATACTGCACGCCATTGACCGTTCGTTGCAAGACATGACGGTCGATGAGATTTCCTCGAAGGCCGGGATCTCCCGCCAGACCTTTTATCGGAATTTCACGAGCAAATATGACATCTTTACTTGGCATGCAATTCGTGTTGAGAAGCTGTATCTGGATGAGGTCGGTAGAACAATTGACTGGGAGACAGGCTATCACCATCATTTTCGCTTACTCGCCCAAGAGCATGTTAACTATTATGCTGGCTTACAGTACACGTATGGTGTGCCTTTTGGCATTGACCCGATGCCGGCTCATAGGCGGCAGGTGTTAATCGAGACAATAAAGGATTTCCGCAAGGCCGAACTCAGTCCCAAGATAGAGTTCTGTGTCGATGCGTTTGCAAAGCTGGAGACCGAGCTCGCCGACAAGTGGTTTCGAGACGGCTTGGCTGAACCAGAATGTTTCGCAGAGCACATGGCCAGTATGGTGCCGCATCTGCTCTACAAGATCACCAGGATCAAGTAGTGCTCAAGTAGTGCTCAGGCAGCCAGCGCCCATCTGTGGCTTTTTAGTCTGAGGCAAGGGGCTATCTCAGAAACAATCCCTTGTCTCAATCCCTTGCCTCAGTGTATCCAGCGACGCAGGCCTGCAATTAGCTCCTCCGCCTCGATCTGGCTTTCGCAATCCACGATGAAAAACAGGCCGCCAGGCGAGACCTGTTTGAGGAAGTCGGTAAGCTGCCAGGGCTGGATACTGTTGATGAGCAGTTTGGCGTGTTCCTGCGCCTTGTGGCAGACCGCCAAGGATTCGGGAGTGAGCAGGTCCTGATGAAGAGGGCGGTCGCGTGAATACTTGACCGTCGGAGCCCAAAAGACCGCAGATATAAGGGGACGTCCCGTCCCCTTATATCTTGCTGGGTAGGGGCACGTCCGAGGGGCGGACTGATGTCCGCCCGCGCGGGCACAAAAATCCTCTCTACCCACGCGGGCGATCAAAGCTCGCCCCTACACCTTGCGGAACCTGCGAACGCACACCCTTCACTGGGCGGACATCAGTCCGTCCTCGTCTCGTGGAAGCTGCGGGATTGCCTGTGCCCGCCCTGGCGCTCATGACAGGGCTATCCGGCGCTACCATGGCAGGTGTTACACTCATAGACGCCCTCATGGTGACAGCTTATACAGGTGCTTCTTGCCGTTTCCTCCAGATCGCCTGCGCCATGCATCTTGTGACAGGTAGAGCAGCTGATGGCTCTCTCCTCATGGCTGTCGTTGATGGGC
>JAIRXA010000003.1 GCA_031268525.1 Coriobacteriales bacterium
GAAGGTCAAAGCTCTCATCGAGGAGGTCAAGGGACTTGCTCAGGAGCTCTCGGAGGACGAGCTTATCCAGGTAACGGGCGGTGCCCAGTCGGGTGGCGGTAGCAAGGGCGGCGGTGGCAGCAGCGGCGGCACGTGTGCCTGCTTCGTCGGCGGTTACGGCAACGGATGCTCCTGCGTCGATGACGGTATCGGCACCGGCGGCGGTAGAGCTACCTGTGTCTGTGCTGTCGCAGGCTATGGTTCCTGACACACATACTATGATTTGCACCTACGTCAGGGCGCTTTAGAGACAGTCCTCGGAAGGGACAGGTATGGCAGCTGAGACAAAACGCGAGCTGTTCAGCGAGGAGGCAATCGAGCGGGTGCTCACACCGGAGAGGCTCGATGGCTATCTGAGGGTGGTGCGGCCCAGCGCCTGGATTGCGGTGCTGGCGCTGACGCTGCTCGTCGCGGGCGCGCTCATCTGGGCAGCCACAGGTTCCTTTCCCCATATCTTGTCTGCCAAGGGCATCGTCGGCGCGGACGGGGGAATCGTCAGCTACCTGCCCGTTGAGGAAATGCCCTCTGATACGCTCGTTGGCTGCGATGTGCGCATGACCACAGCTGACGGCACGGTTTTTGAGGGCGTGGTGAGTGCCGTGAGCACCCAGCCCCTCTCGCAACAGGAGGTCACCGACGACATGCCGGACACCTGGACCGCATATCTACTGGCACCCAGCCCCTGGGAATATCGCATAACAATAGACAGTGTTGCCGACACCCCTCCCGGGGATGCCGGTGCGCTCGTTGATGCCACCATCGTCGTACGCGAGGAAAGACTCCTGTCGTTCCTTATGGGATGACGGTAGGCCGGGATATTGATTCGGATCTTGATGAGCACATCGGACAACGCGGGCACCACACCGGCTGACCAACAGCCCGCCCCAGACACACAGCCAACCCCAAGCACACAGCCCGCCCCAGACGCACAGCCGCATAAGGCGCGGCAGCCTGCGCCAGCCCCTGGCCATAAACGGGTCAAGGTGCCGGTGATACTGCAAATGGAGGCCGCCGAATGCGGCGCTGCCGCCCTTGGCATGGTGCTTGCGTATTACCGCAGATGGATTCCCCTTGAGAAGTTGCGCGAGGACTGCGGCATATCGCGTGACGGCAGCAACGCGCGCAACATCCTTATGGCAGCGCGCAACTACGGGCTTGAGCCAAAGGGCTTCAAATACGATGCGGACAACCTCCCGACCAAGGCCAGCTTCCCCTGTATCCTCTTTTGGAACTTTAACCACTTCGTCGTCCTCGAGGGCTTCAAGCGCAAGGGCACGGTGGCCTGCATCAGTGACCCCGCACAGGGGCGCTCTGAGTTGGCTTGGGAGAAGTTCGAACACTCGTACTCCGGGATCTGCCTCACTATGGCACCCGGCCCAAAGTTCGTGCCCGAGGGCGCGCCACGCAGTGTGCTGGGCTTCGTGCGCCAACGGCTGAAAGGCTCCTGGCCTGTCCTGGTGCTACTGATGCTGCTGGGTGCCCTCATTGCCGTGGCGGGCATCGTTCAGCCCTCGTTCGCACGCGTCTTTATCGACAGGATACTCGCGCAGGGTACCCAGGAATGGCTCGCGCCCTTCCTCGTCGTATTTGCCGTCTTTGCTGCCCTTCTGTCCGTGGCATTGGCATTAAACCAACTCTATCTCTACAAGGCAACGGGCCGTTTGGCGATAGTCTCCAATGCGCAGTTCATGTGGCATGTGCTCAGGCTGCCGATGCGCTTCTTTGCCCAAAGGCTCGCGGGCGATGTCGCCCTCAGACAGACCTCCAACGACGCGATAGCGTCAACCTTTGTCGCGAGGGTCACCCCGCTGCTCATCAATGTGGTGCTTCTCGTCATCTACCTCACGGTCATGATGTCTTACAACGTCCTTCTGGCCTCTATCGCAAGCTCTGCCATCCTGCTCAACGCGCTGCTCGCCTATATCATCTCAAAGAAGCGCGTCGACATCTCCCGCGTCCAGATGCGCACCCAAAGTATGCTCCAGGGTATGACCGTCACCGGCATCTCCATGATGGAGACCATCAAATCCGTGGGAGCCGAGAACGGCTTCTTTGCAAAATGGGCTGGCATGTATGCCCTCTACACCGAGTCCGCCACCAAGAGCATCTCGCTCAATTTCTCCCTGGGCTCGCTGCCTGGCCTCGTACAGAGCCTGCTGAACATCCTCATCCTGCTTCTGGGTGTAGGCTTAATCATGACGGGGCACTTCACCGCCGGTATGCTGCTGGCCTTCCAGTCGTTTGTCCAGTCGTTCCTCACGCCGGTCACAAGCCTCATAGCAACAGGACAGGCCATCCAAGAGATGCGGGTGTCTATGGAGCGTGTTGAGGATGTCATGCGCTATCAGGCAGATGCCGGTGTCGAGGATGCGGGCATCGAGGGGAGAGAACATTTTGAGAAGCTGCACGGAGGGCTTGTCATGGAGCAGGTCACCTTTGGCTACTCGCCCCTCGCCGAGCCGCTCATCAAGGACTTCAGCCTGAGGCTTACTCCCGGCAGCAAGGTCGCCTTCGTGGGCACCTCGGGATGTGGGAAGTCCACGCTGGCGAAGCTGATCTCTGGCCTGTACGAACCCTGGAGCGGCACCATCACCTACGATGGCAAGACGCGCTCAGAGATTCCCCGTGCCGTGTTTACGGGCTCGCTTGCCGTCGTCGATCAAGACATCATCATGTTTGAGGACAGCATAGCCGACAACATCAGGATGTGGGATAAGAGCATCGAGGACTTTGAGGTGATTCTGGCGGCACGAGATGCTGCGATACACGGCGAGATCATGCGTCGGCCCAAGGGCTACAGCGACCAGGTTGCCGAGGGAGGCAAGAACTTCTCGGGCGGTCAGCGCCAGAGGATCGAGTTGGCCTGTGCGCTTGCCAAGGACCCGACCCTACTCATCTTGGACGAAGCTACCAGTGCTCTGGATGCCAAGACGGAATACGAGGTCATCCACTCCATCCAGGAACGGGGCATTACCTGTGTGGTCGTGGCCCATCGCCTCTCGACGATACGCGATGCCGACGAGATCATCGTGCTGGACAAGGGGCAGGTGCGGGAGCGTGGCACGCATGAGGAGCTTTTTGCTGCCGGGGGTCTGTATGCAAAGCTGATAGCGACGGAGTGACAGACATGGCGCGATTTCAGGAGGCACAGATCCAGGACAGGGTGGCACTTGACGACGCACAGCTCGCCGAGGCCTCTTACGGACTTGCGTCGGTGCTCATGGGTTCAACCGCTGCGCGGCATATGCTCAGCGAGCAGGCGCGGATCTGTGATGCCGTCGATGAGCTGTGCCACTATTACGGTATCGTGCGCGACTCGGACATTGAGTTTGGCGAAGGGCTTGACGAGGGACTTGAGCGCCTGCTCAGGCCTTCCGGTGTCATGTGGCGGCAGGTGCGCCTTGAGGGTACGTGGTGGAAGAATGCCTGCGAAGCGATGCTCTGCAAGACGGTAGCTGGGGACTACGTGGCGCTCATCCCCACGCTGGGTGGATACCGCTTCTTTGACTATGGGAGCGGGCGTAAGCTCAAGGTGAACGGCCGGACTGCAAAGCTGCTCGAAGGCGACGCGATCTGCTTCTACCGTCCTTTGCCCAACGATGCGACGGGATTCGCAGACATCGCCCGCTTCCTCTTTAAGCGCACCGACAAGTTCGATGTCGTCCTTGTAGTGCTCGCCACCCTCGCCACGGCATTGGTGGGGCTTATCCTGCCCTGGATAAATGAGTTCATCTTCTCGCGCGTGATCCCTGCAGGACATATCTCCGAGCTCGGGGCGATCGCCGCCCTGCTCTTGGGGGCCTCGGTCGCGGGGCTTCTCTTCACCATCCTCAAGAACCTTGCAGAGATGCGCATCACGACCAAGCTGCAGATCATCATGGAAAGCGCGATCTTTGGCAAACTCATCAACATGCCGCCTGCCTTCTTTAAGCGCTTCAGCTCGGGCGACCTGTCCAATCGGGTAAACGTCTTGGGCACCATCGCGTCCCTCATAGCCAATGTCGCCTTTACCGCGTCGTTTGCCTCCATCTTCTCCGTGGTCTATGTGGCGCAGATATTCACCATAGCCCCCGAACTCGTCCTCCCTGCGCTCGCTGCCATCGTCTTGCAGCTTGTCGTGGGGCTGTTAAATGTCCGGGTGAACAAGGCGCTCACACGCAGAAGGCTGCCGGTCTCCAACAAGATAAGCGCCATCGTGTTCTCGCTGTTTTCGGGCATCCAGAAGATACGGCTTGCTGGCGGCGAGAAGCGGGCCTTCGCAAAATGGGCACAGATCTATAAGGGCCTGGCGCTTTGCGACTACAACCCTCCCGTTCTGCTCAAGTTGATGCCAGCGCTCACGACCTTGGCGGGGCTTGTGGGCATGATGCTCATCTACTACTTCGCAGCAAGCTCAGGCCTGGATGTCCCCCACTACTTCGCCTTCATGACCGCTTATGGGATGGTCAGCGGCGCGCTCATCTCTATCGTTGGCATCGTGAATGCTACAGCCGACATCGACCCCATTCTCGAGACCGCCTCCCCGCTGCTCACCGAGCCCTCAGAGCTGAGTGAACAGCGGGAGATACTGCGTTCGCTGAGAGGTGTCGTCCGTATCGAGGGGCTTTCATTCTCCTATAATGACGAGGCACCGCCTATCCTCGACAACTTTAACCTCAACATCAGACGTGGCGAGTACCTTGCCATCGTAGGCAAGACAGGCTGCGGAAAGTCCACGCTGCTCCGCCTTCTCCTCGGCTTTGAGGCACCTCAGGCGGGTGCGATCTATTATGACGAGAGGGACATGGCCAAGCTCGACCTGAAGTCGCTGAGGGGCAATATGGGTGTCGTCTTGCAGAACGCTGGGCTGTTCCAGGGCGATATATTCTCAAACATCAGCATATCCGCGCCGCAGATAACGCTTAAGGAAGCGTGGGACGCTGCCGAGATGGCGGGGGTGGCAGAAGATATACGGGCCATGCCCATGGGGATGAGGACGATGGTGAGCGAGGGTTCAGGCGGATTATCGGGCGGCCAGAAGCAGCGCATCATGATTGCGCGCGCCATAGCCTCCAAGCCGAGCATTCTGATGTTTGACGAGGCAACGAGCGCACTGGACAACATCACGCAGCGGCAGGTCTCTGATTCTCTGGCAGGGCTTAAGAGCACGCGCATCATTATCGCGCATCGGCTTTCTACCATCAAGGAGGCCGATCGTATCGTCGTGTTGGATGGGGGAACGGTGGTCGAAGACGGCAGCTATGACGAACTCATAGAGCAGGGCGGTCTGTTTGCTGAGCTCGTGCGCCGCCAGCAGCTCGCCTGAGTACTACCAAGGGAACAGCGAGACAGCAGACTTGAACGCAGCGAAGCGGGTGGACAGACGGGCTGAGCGGACGAATGTAGGGGATGACCTCTTCATACGCGCTATCTACGCGCGCTACTTGTCAGCATCCATCATCGGTATCGTCGGTAGCTCAGTGAGCATCGTCGGCAGCTCGGCCCTCGCCGGACTCTTGCTGGGCGCGAATATGCTCCCTGTGCTCTCGCTTGCACTGCCGTTCTATTACCTGTTTGCTACCGTAGGAGCAATGATAGGGGTTGGCGGCGCGCACGTCTGCGCGCGACTCATTGGTTGGCAGCGGCACGAGGAGTGTCAACGGGCTTTCAGTCTCGTATACGTGCTTGCCGTGCTCATGGGCCTCGTACTCACCGTTATTCTCCTTTTCCTGATGGACCCACTCCTTGCCCTCATGGGCACGCCACCGGAGCTTTTGGAGCCAGCACGAGCTTATCTGACCGTGCTTTTGCCTGGGGGCGTTTTCATCATCGGCATTTACCCTGCCTTCAACATGCTGCGACTTGACGGGCAGACAACAAAGGCAGCGTGTCTGTTCCTGGGCATGGGGGCGCTTACCATCATGTTCAATCTGCTCTTTTTGGCCGGCTTTGGATGGGGCATACAGTCCGTGGCGGTAGCACTGTGCCTGTCGTATGGCCTTGTCTCCGTAACGGGAGCCTTGCTGCTGCTGCGGCAAAGCCTGAACTTCCGCTTCGTCTCGCCGTTTGACCGTGGCATGCACGTTGCGCTCAGGCTGACGCGCTCTCTCTTGGACGCCGGCAGCCCTAACGCGCTTGAGAATATCTGCATTGTCATTCGCTCGGCCGTGGTCAACAACCTGGCAGCTGTGAGCTTTGGTGCCGTGGCGCTCGGCGCCTACGTGCTCATCGATAACGTGACGGTGCTTGCGCTTATCTTTGCCGCCAGTATCTCGGGTGCCGCTATGGCGTTTCTGGGCGTGTTCTTTGCGGAAAAGGACGCACAGGGCACAGCAAAGATACTACGCCTGAGCTTTCTGTGGGGCGTGCCTACCATCATCACGCTCGCTTTGATACTTGAACTGTTTGCTCCTCACCTCGTCAGGATGTTTGGAGCAAGCACCGTAGACGATATCCAGGTGTTCTCCACGGCCATACGAGTGTTTGCCGCAGGTCTGCCCTTTTTGCTGTTCAACTACCTGATGATAACCGTCTATCAGTCGCAAAAAAGAATGGGCGCGAGTAGGCTCATCGTACTTTTGCGCGAACTTGCGTGCCCACTGGCCCTCATGGGCTTGCTCACACTGCCCCTTGGCATGGTGGGGATATGGGCAGCCTTCCCTCTTGCCGAGGTGCTCACCACGTTCCTGATACTGGTGTACAGTGTCGTGTGCAGAATGCACAAGCGTTCCCTCTCGGCTGTTTTTCTTATCGACCGGCAGGCCGAGCAGGATGACAAGAGCGTCTCACTCGTCGTACGCAATGATGTGGTGCATATCACGGAGGCCATCGCGCAGGTCGAGGCATTTTGCGAACGCAAAAACCTCGGCGCCCGTCTCGCAATGGGCATACAGCTGGCACTGGAGGAGATGCTTCTTGTCATTGGCGAAAAGAGTCTTTCTGGGGCGCCAAACCGCACCATGAGTGTCCGTGTCTTGGTGCCAGGCGAGGGCGAGGGCGAGGGCGAGGAGGTCATTGTCCGTATTCGCAATGGAGGCCTGCGCTTTAACCCCATCGAATACGCCGAGCGGCTCAGCAAGACTCCACGGGAGGTAAAGCTCCTCGACGAATATGGTGCCGGTGGACAGGTCGCGGTCTTCGGACACGATGAGCGCACAGCTGCTGACGCTTTGCCCGAACACGATGAGCGCGTGGCTGCTGGCACTTTACCCGGACACGATGAGCGCATGGCCGCTAATGCTCTGCCCGAACACGAGGTGCCATTGGAACTGACGGGCATTCTGATGATACTGAAAAGGGCAGAGGTAGTAGACTACCGATCAACCTTTGGGGCTAACAACCTCATGATGATACTCAAGGGGTGACTTTCGTGGACGAAGTGTACGGGTTTGATAGGAGGCTTTGGGAGACGGTCGTGTTCACGCGCGGACGTGGAGCGCTGTGCCTGGATAGTGCGACAGAGGACGATGTGCCCGAGCTTGCTCGGCTTAACCAAAACGTTCAGCTCGACCTCACGCGATACCAGGAGGTCTTCTCGTCGGGTGAGCGGAGTTTTGCGCAACACGGCGGCTTTTTGAGCGTCATGGATGCATCCGAACTTACGCGCTGCCTGCACAGTGATCGCTCTGCTCTCTTCACGCTGAGGGAGGCTGGATATGCGGGGGGTGATACCGCAGCGCCCGTGGGCACCAACGCCAGCACCATTACCAACACCAGCACTAACGCCAGCACGGAACGTATCATTGCGTCGCTGTGGATATCGCTGGACGATCCGGGCTTCGCGGCACCATCGCCGGATTTTCTCCGCGCTCTGGGCGAGCATCCGGCGCTCGACGAGGCCCTGAAACAAGGTACGGTCTGTTACGCCAGGGAACTTATTGTCGCGAAGGACGCCCCTCGCTCCATAAGCCCGAGCAGAGCTGTCTTTTATGGCGGATTCTCCAACATGCTGAAGGCTGGATTTAACTACGCGCTCGCTGAGGTATACCGTATCATTGAGTACCACACGTGGGACGAGGAAGGGAAGAGCGGTGTCGGCCACCCTGTGGATAGTGTCAACGAGGCAGCGCTCCACAGTGTGGCGGATGCAGGTGGTTTTCGGATCGGCAGAAATACGGTAAGAGTATATGAATTGGAAAAGTATGTGAGCCTCACCATCGAGCCACAAGTGGTTTTGTTCGAGCTTATCCCAAGCCTGCAAAAGCTCAGCCAAGAGCTGACAGCGCAGGGAGTACACATTGAGAGGATGCCTTACTGTGCCTAAAACAGACAGGCCCCGATCATCCGGCCCCTTCAAGAGGCCCGTTTCCTGGCTCTTTGGTTCGGGGAGTACCTCCATAGCCACCAAGCTCCTCAGGGCCTTCCTCATCGTATCCGTGCTTGGTATGCTTGCCGTTATTATCGCGACCGAGGTACTGTTCCAAAACATTTTCAGAGTAACGGAGCAGAGCAATCTCAGCATAGGCGAAACAGCGGCACAGAGCAGCAACGAGGCGCTGACGAGCACCGTGCTTTCAGACATGGAAAGGCTCGCGCAGACAAAGGCTGATGTCATCAACGAGTCGATAGGACGCCTGTCCGGCGATCTGACTACCCTGGCAAATTATGCCAATGATCTGTACGCACATCCGCAAACGTACAGGGAGGTGCCCTTTGAGCACCTGCGCGGGGTTCCTGCAGACACACTTGCGCTCCAGTGGGCGCTCTCGCCAGGAATGGTGGCTCAATCACAGTTTGACGTGAGCGATCTTGAGGAAGCAGGGGTCCGCGAGGAGACCTTCCTGCTGGGCAATATCGAGTACATAAGCAGGGCACTCATGGTAGACGAACCCAACATCGCGTCTATCTACATCACGACGCAAAGCGGCATCAACATTGGCTTTGACTCCTTTGCGGAACAAAAGTGGTACGTGGACACTATCGATCTCAGGCAGCGAGATTGGTATGTGGGCGCACGAGAAAACAAGGGCCTCTACCTATCAGACACCTATCGCGACTCGTTTGATCGTGGCCTCAACATCACGATGTCAATGCCTCTTATCGATGCGGATGGTAGCTTTAGAGCTGTCATCGGTGCCGACATCAATATCTCCGACCTCGACCACAGCGTTGAGGAGATAGTCGCTGGTGAGGGCGGCTATGCCGTGTTACTGGGCAAGGGTGAGATCATCTCTGCACCGGCCTTGAACGAGGATAACCAGGGCGACCTCACGCTCTTCTTGGGGAGTGCGTCGGCAGACATCATCGAACAGATGGGGGCCGAACCGTCCGGCTCTGCCGAGACAAATGTGAAGAAGGAGAACGCTGGCGAAGGGAACGCGGATGCGCAGGGGTACTATGCGGTGTGGGCGCCCGTCGAGGCAACGGGTTGGCAGCTGGTAATACTGATACCCCAGCTCGACATAACAGCGCCTTCAATCGAACTCCATTCTGAGATATCGACCATGACAGGCAACGCGGCTGCTTCTGCGAGCAACAATATCACGCTCGCCAATATGATACTCATAGGCATAGCCGTGCTGCTGGTTGTGGCCTCCATCCTCATCTCACGTCTTATCTCCAGGCGCATAACCCATCCCATAACCAAGCTCAGCGCGGATATCGAAGAGGTGGCAAGCGGCGAGCTGGACTACCACTCGGACATCACCACAGGTGATGAGATAGAGGCTTTGAGCCACAGTTTTGAGAATATGACGAGTCGGCTCAAGGACTACATTGCTGAGCTCAACCAGGCAACGGCGGAGCGCGAGCGTGCCAACACCGAGTTGAGTGTTGCGGCACACATACAGGCATCCATGCTGCCAAGCAATTTTCCGGCGTTTCCGGATCGCGATGAGTTTGACATCACTGCGAGCATGGATGCTGCCAAAGGCGTGGGAGGAGATTTCTACGACTTCTTCTTCTGCGACGAGCGGCACCTTGTCGTGGTGATCGCGGACGTCTCGGGCAAGGGGGTGCCTGCCGCACTCTTTATGGTGGTGGCGCGCACCATCATAAAGAACAACGCCCAGATGGGCCTTGCACCGAGTGAGGTCTTTACCATCGTGAACGACCTGCTTTTCGAAGGCAACGATTCCAGCATGTTTGTTACGGCGTTCATGGGTTCTCTGGATTTGACGAGCGGTGTCTTCACCTATGTCAACGCGGGGCACAATCCTGCGCTGGTATCGCGGGCGGGCGGGAGTTTTGAGGAGCTGCCGATGGATTCGGGGTTTGTGTTGGGCGCCCTTCCCGGATTCGCCTTCGAAGAGCGGCAGACGACGCTCGGCTGTGGGGACAGGATTTTTCTGTACACCGATGGCGTTACCGAGGCAAACTCGCCCGCTCTCGAGCTCTTCACGGAACGACGGCTGTTGGAGGTGCTGAACGAAAGGAATGGCAGCGGGGGCCTTCATAGCGAGGGTAGCAGCGGTTCTCGCAGCGAGAGTGGCGGGAGTTCTTGCAACGAGGGTGGCAGGGGTTCTTGCAGCGAGAGTGGCAGGGGTTCTGTGTCCGAATTGCTTGCGCGTGTCAAACGTGCGATAGTAGAGTTTGCGGCAGGGGCAGAACAGGCAGACGACATCACCATGCTCGCTTTGGAATTCAGGCAGCGTATGGAAGCAGGCACTGAGGAAAGCTGTGACGACGGCGCTACAGGCGGTGGTGGCGCAGTACGTGGCGACGGCGCTGCGGGCGGTGGTGGCGACGCAGGCGACGACGGCGCAGGCGGTGGCGCTCCTTCATCTCGCGGTGTTGCGGAGTCCGAAATTCGAATCCGCGCGCACGTCGAGCAGCTGCCAGTGATGCTCGACTTCATAGACACGGCGCTTGAAGGGCGTGGCTTTACGACGAGTGAGATACGCAAGATCAACATAGTGGCCGAGGAGGTCTTCGTAAACATCGCACACTATGCTTACGGCAGCGAGCCGACGCCAGAAAACGAGGTAGCTGTCACGGTACGCATTGACGCTGATGGGCCGCTTATACACCTGAGCTTTAAGGATTGCGGCATCCCCTTCAACCCCTTGGAGCACCCCGAACCGAATATTACGCTTGATGCCGAAGAACGGCAGATGGGCGGACTCGGCATCTACACGGTGCGCGCCATGATGGATGAGCTTACCTATGTCTACGAAGATGGACACAACATCCTCACCTTGAAGTTTGCTGCCAAGGACCACCAAAGTTGACAGGGGATATTTTCTCAATAAGTGCGGCAAACTTATAGGTATATACTGGGTTCTCTGTATAGACAGGGTTCTGTAGGGCTTTGTGTCGCTCAAGAGCCACCAAGAGAAGGGATCTGTCATGGCTGAGACAACGGTCTTGAACGTAGAGGGAATGCACTGTCAGCATTGTGTGAAGGCGGTGACCGATGAACTTACCGCAGTGCCAGGCGTGAGCGATGTGCAGGTAAACCTGGAGGCGGGAAACGCTGTCGTGGTGCATGAACCTGATGTGGCGCGGTCGACACTCATCGCCGCCGTGGACGAAGCAGGCTTCGATGCAAACTAAGGGTGTAGGCCCGTTGAGGCCAACAAGCTCCTCAAAGCCAACAAGCTCCTCAAGGCCAACAAGCTTGGTAGGTCTGGTAGCCAGCTTGCTCCTTGCGAGTATTCTGGTGCTTACTGCCTGCTCTACACCCACAGCACAGACGGAAGGCGATCCGGAGGCACCCCTTGGTGGCACAGCCGCCGAGACGACGACCGAAACCCCTGCCTCCCCAAGCGTTGAGGTACCCCGCGAACCGGCAACCCCCGAAGGCGCCGACATCATCATTCCCCTTGCCGACATCAACGAGACAGCACGCTTCTATCCAAGCACCGTTGACGGACTGAGCGTCGAGGTGCTCGCAATTCGAGCCTCCGATGGCACCGTGCGCACGGCGCTCAATACCTGTCAGGTCTGCTATGACTCGGGCTATGGTTACTATGTTCAGGAGGGCAACGAGCTGGTTTGCCAGAACTGCGGCAACCGTTTTCCTGCCGACCTCGTCCAGATCGAGTCGGGTGGGTGCAATCCGGTGCCCATCTTTGAGGATATGCGCTCCGATAACGGCACCAACATCACGATTCCCGCCGATCTGATAGCCGCCTCCGCGGGCTATTTTGAGAACTGGAAGTAAGCACGTGGAAAAGGGCACGCCACCGTCGGCAAACCGCTCCGATACTCCAGAGAGCCGCGCCTCGACCGACCCAGCAGCTGCACCTCCAGCAGCTGCACCTCCAGCAGCTGCACCTCCAGCAGCTGCCCCTCCAGCAGCTGCCCCTCCCGTCGCGACCGCATCAGCAAGTCGCGCCCAGCGCAACCGGCGCGCCATCGGCCTGCTCATCGCGGTGTTCGCACTCTATCTGCTGCTACGACAGACCGGTCTGCTGAACCTGCTGCTCCCGAGTCAGCTTGCCGCCGAGGGCATGGGCTATGGGATGCTCTTTATCGTCGGCCTGCTGACCTCGGTGCACTGTCTGGCCATGTGCGGCGGCATTAACCTCTCGCAAAGCATGACGAAAGACACGGCTCAGGCGGCCTTATCGGATTCGGGCTCGACAAGCCCATCGCGTTCTGCCTTTATGCGCCCTGTGTTCTACAATCTCGGACGCGTCATCTCCTATACGACGATCGGCGCGCTGGTTGGCGCGCTTGGCTCGGTGCTGTCCTTCTCGCCGCAGACCCAAGGCGTACTCAAGCTTGTTGCCGGCGTGGTCATGCTCATCATGGGCCTCAATCTGCTCGGCGCCTTCCCGCAGCTGAGACGCTTCATGCCGCGCCCACCGCAAGCATTCGCAAAACTCATTGGCGACAAGCAGGAGACGGGCGCTCGCCCCTTGCTTGTTGGGCTGCTCAACGGGCTGATGCCCTGCGGTCCGCTCCAGGCGATGCAGATATACGCGCTCTCGACGGCGAGCGCTGTCGCAGGAGCTCTGGCAATGCTCGTTTTCAGCCTCGGAACGGTACCCTTGGTGCTCGGAGTCGGACTGGCCGCCTCGGCGCTCACCAAACGATTCAAGCAGCGGGCGATGACCGCTGGTGCCGTGCTCGTGCTCGTGCTGGGCTTGGCGCTCTTCTCGCAAGGATGGGCACTGAGCGGAATCAATCTCCCCGGGCTGAACCTGCTGGGAACCAGCGGCTCCAGCCTCTCTGCCAGCCAGACCAGCGCATCCTCACAAGAAAGTGCTGCGCAAGAAAGCTCTTCGGGAGAGAATGCGACCGCGCCCTGGCCGATCGTCGATGGTGTGCAGGTCATCGAGACGTCCTTGGAACGCGGTAGCTATCCCATCATCGAGGTCCAGGCGGGCACGCCCGTGCGCTGGACGATAGCGGCTACCGAACAGACGATCAACGGCTGCAATAGCCGCTTTATCATTCCCGAGTACGGCATCGAGTACAGCTTTGAGCCGGGTGCAAATATCATTGAGTTCACGCCGGAACGCGCAGGGACGTATCCCTATAGCTGTTGGATGGGCATGATCCGTGGTACGATCATAGTCATCTGAAGTCTTGGATATCTTCGGAGAGCTATGGAGAGCCACGGCGGATACGACCACGACGAATGCAGCCACAACGGATACAGGCACGACGGATACCGCTTCACCGGATAACAGCCTCAGCGGATACACCAGAGGAAGCAACAGGGGGAAACCATGCAGACTGCGGTTCTCAACATAGGCGGCATGACCTGCGCGGCCTGCTCGGCGCGCATTGAGCGCGTCGTGGGGCGCATCGAGGGCGTTCAACAGGCCTCCGTGAACCTCGCAACCGAGAAGGGCACCTTCGTCTACGACCCCGCTCTGCTTGAGCAAAATGCTATCGAAGCCGCCATCGTCAAGGCTGGTTATGAGATTCTGGCGCCGCCGCCACCCTCGGCCTCCGCTGCCCAAACCGCCGACGAGACAAGCGAGCGCAAGCAACACGCTATCCGCACCCTGCGTGTGAAGTTCATCGTCTCGGCTCTCTTCGCCCTGCCCCTGCTGTATCTGGCGATGGCGCCGATGATCTCATGGGTCTCGCTGCCGTTCCCCATGGCACTCGCGCCTATGGAGCACCCCCTGCGCTACGCCTTAAGCGAACTGATACTGGTCATCCCCTGCGTGGCGGTGGGCTATCGCTTCTATCTCGTCGGCTTTAAGACGCTGGCACAGCGCGCGCCCAACATGGATTCGCTGATCGCCATTGGCACGACGGCGGCTATTGCCTACAGCCTCTTTAACACCTGGCGCATCGCCCAGGGCGATCACATGGCCGTCGACTCACTTTATTATGAGAGCGCCGGGGTCATTATCACGCTGATCCTGCTCGGTAAACTGCTCGAAGCCACCGCTAAAGGCCGCACGGGCGAGGCGATCAAGAAGCTCATGGGCCTGGCTCCCACCACCGCGCTGGTCATGCGCGACGGGCGCACACAGGAGCTGCCCATCGAGCAGGTGATCGTCGGTGATGAGATTGTGGTCAAGCCCGGCGGCAAAATTCCCGTTGACGGCCTCGTCTCACAGGGAGCCAGCTCCATCGATGAATCGATGCTCACGGGCGAGAGCATGCCTGTTGAAAAACGCCCAGGCAACGAGGTCTATGGAGCAACCCTCAACACCACGGGCACCCTGCATTTCACCGCCACGAAGGTCGGCGCCGACACGGCGCTGGCACAGATCATCCGCCTCGTCGAACAGGCTCAGGGCTCCAAGGCGCCCATTGCCCAGCTCGCCGACCGCGTCTCAGGCGTCTTTGTGCCCATCGTGTGCGGAATAGCCCTGTTCGCGGGCCTGGCCTGGTATGTTGCCACGCTTGATTTCCAGCTTGCCTTCACGATCTTCATCTCGGTGCTGGTCATCGCCTGCCCCTGCGCACTGGGATTAGCCACACCGACAGCCATCATGGTCGGAACCGGACGTGGGGCCGAACACGGCATCCTCATCAAAGGTGGAGAGGCGCTGGAAACAGCCCATCAGGTACGTGCGCTCATTCTGGACAAAACCGGCACGATTACCGAGGGAGCTCCTTCCGTAACCGACGTGGTGGTGCGTACGGACGCGCCGGTGGATAAGACCGGACTGCTCCAGCTCACCGCATCGGCGGAGAACGCCTCGGAACATCCGCTTGGTCAGGCAATTGTCGCTGGAGCCGAACGCGAGGATCTGGAGCTCTTGCCGCTCTCGGATTTCCGGTCCCTGACCGGTCGTGGGATAGAAGCCGTTGTTGAGTGCGAGGGACGAGACGCCTGTTTCATTCTCGCAGGCAACCGGGCTCTCATGCTCGAACGTAGCATCGACACTTCCACACTCGATGAGGACGCCGAACGCTTTGCGGACGAGGGCAAGACCTCGATGTATGTCGCTCTTGGCGGCAGCGCGGCAGGCATCATCGCGGTCGCCGACACCGTCAAGACTTCAAGCGCCGAGGCAATCGCACGCCTCAAGGAGATGGGGCTTACGGTTGCGATGATCACCGGCGACAACCGTCGCACCGCCGGGGCAATTGCGCGACAGGTGGGTATCGACCGCATACTCGCCGAGGTGCTCCCTGCCGACAAGTCTCACGAAGTGCAAAAACTCCAAGATGAGGGCTTTGTTACCGCAATGGTAGGCGATGGCATCAATGATGCGCCCGCCCTGGTTCAGGCCGATGTGGGCATCGCCATCGGAAGCGGAACGGATGTGGCGATAGAAAGCGCCGATATCGTCCTGATGCGCTCTGACCTCGGCGATGTGCCGCGAGCCATCGAGTTATCGCGGCGAACGATCCGCAATATCAGACAGAATCTCTTCTGGGCCTTTGGCTATAACACCATAGGAATCCCCATCGCCGCCGGTGTGCTTCATATCTTCGGCGGACCTCTGCTCTCCCCTATCATCGCCGCAGCCGCCATGAGCCTCAGTTCCGTCTCCGTGCTCACCAACGCCCTGCGCCTCAAGCGAATTAAGCTCTGACTTCTCGCACGCTGACTTCACGCACGTCGTGCTACAATTCCACAGCACACTCACAGCATGCCCCCGTAGCTCAGGGGAGAGAGCACAGGTTTCCTAAACCTGGTGTCGGCTGTTCGAATCAGCCCGGGGGCACCATTCATCCCAAATGGGGTTGC
This sequence comes from Coriobacteriales bacterium, assembly GCA_031268525.1. GTDB lineage: Bacteria > Actinomycetota > Coriobacteriia > Coriobacteriales > UBA8131 > JAIRXA01. Next base: position 16,073 of record JAIRXA010000003.1, read on the forward strand.
GCAGGATTGCCGGGGGTACTCGCAAGCTCGCATCCGACTTCGCTGAAAACGTGCCACTGGCACGTTTTCCGGGCGCTCAGTCCCTGCCGGGGGCACCATACACTGCGCGGTTAATCGCGTCGATAAACGCCTATTCGCTCAGCATCCAATCTGCAACATTGAGTTTACGGATACCATCATAGACAGGGTCCCCGTCAATATCCATGGTCAGTAGATACTTTGGGTTAGAATCCCCGATAGCCTTCAGAGGCCTTAGCTCACGCTCTAAAACTTCTGGATTGAATGTTGATTGAGCAACCTGGTAATACGAGGTATACCCATCCCAGTCAACTGCTATAAAGTCAATTTCGTTATTGTTCACTTTGCCAATGTGAACGGTTTTATTCCTACGCCGTAATTCAAAGTACACGGCATTTTCAAGTAAATGTCCCGTGTCAACATCTGGAAGCCTACCAAGCCTGACTCGTCTGTATGCCGAATCAACAACGTAGTATTTGTCAAGTGTCTGGAGAAGACGTTTGCCCTTGATGTTATATCTTGGCACTTTATAGATCAGAAGAGATTCCGAAAGATAGGAAAGATAGTTTGCAATAGTCTCATTATTCACCCTAGTTCCAGCCGAGGTGAGACTGTTTGCTATCGAGTTGGGAGATACGATTGAGCCAACAGAATCAAAAATGAAGTCAATCACTTTCTCGAAAGCAGATGGGTTCTTTATGCTATGGCGCTGATAGATGTCTTTCTGGATGATTGTTTTTAAGACGCTATTAACAAAATCATAAGAGGCGCTCGTATCGCTTAGTAATAGATTATTTGCTTCAGGGATTCCGCCGTAATAGATGTAATCCGCGAAACATTCACTTTTTGTTAACTTTAGCGGATTGCTATCAGAATCAATGGCCACCTCGTTTTTGTTAATGAATTCAACATATTCCTTAAAGGAGTAGGTATACATCTCAATCTCAATAGAGCGGCCTGTAAGTAAGGTGGCCAATTCACCAGAAAGAAAATAAGCATTAGACCCAGTGATGTAAACATCGCAGTTTTTCTTGATGAACAAGCCATCAACCAAGCGCTCGAAAGTCTCCACGTTCTGCACTTCATCAAGGAAGATATAGTTCATTTTTTCTGGGACAAGTTGAACCTTGATATGGTCATATATCTGCTTCCAGTCGCCGAGGGCAAAAACGTCGGGGTCTTCGAAGTTATAGAACTGAATCTGATTATCGTCAACGCCGCTCAGGTGCAGTTTGTTGACATACATTTCCAGCAATGTGGACTTTCCGCAGCGACGCACACCCGTTACGACCTTAATAAGGTGTTGATCGCGCAGCCTGTGCAGCTTGTCCATATAGGTAGGCCGCTCTATAAGTTCCATACGTCAATCACGCACCCTTGCTTTCGGATAATCTGTTTATCGAACCGACTTCATAAATGTTCAATCCGTGAAACCTTAGTCATTTTACAACTTTTGCGGATTTCGTCTTGAGATGCCTCGTTATCAGGATAAAAGCATACCACTCCGGTACTGCTCTTTTATAACTCGGATAGTATCTGCGGCAATAGATTGATTGCGTAAAGGGGTATGTCGACAATTTCCTCACCGCTCTAAACATCAAGGCGGACGATGGCGGTCGATGGCAGAAAAGGTATTTAAATACTATCTATTGCATACTATCTGTCATGTAGACTATACTGATATCCGCACCGAGCCGAAGTCGATTGGGGGGGAACCAATACGAGAGCTGGCTTTGCATGAAGCGTGATTTCACTCAAGAA